>JBDNGW010000272.1:0-1922 GCA_041689735.1 Leeuwenhoekiella sp.
GCACCGGGAGTTTATTATTTTAAAAACGCGGCCAATGAAGTTATCTATGTGGGCAAGGCCAAACGCTTAAGAAAGCGTCTACAATCGCACTTTTCACAGGCACAAGAAGGAAATGAGGAACTGTACGATGAAGTAAAAACAATCGATTTGGCCTACACCGGCAGTGACCTTATCGCCCAATTGCTGGAATCGCACGAGATCAAAAGTCTGTCGCCAAAATTCAATACCCAACAAGTTAAAACGCCCGCTCCCTACCAAATATTGATCAAGAAAAACAAACGAGGCGTTAAACGGCTCGTCCTGGAAAAGAAAACCTACACCGATACGGAACGTGAACTTTTTTATAATAGGAATTCGGCAAAAAATCGCTTACGGGAATTATGTGCCGCCCATGACCTTTGCCCAAAATTCTGCTCCCTGGAGCGCATCGTCGGTGCCTGCTCTGCAAGCGTGACTGGCGATTGCCGAGGTGTTTGTGGTAAAATGGAAGCGGTGGATGTTTACAATATCCGTGTTGATCAGGCCTACGCGGCTTCAATTAATATAATAGATAATAAGATCATTAAAGTACCCGGACGCACGGTTGGCGAGCACGGTTTTGTATTGATAACCAATGGAATTTATCAGGGTTTCGGATTTTATAACAGTACCGATAAAATAAATACAATAGATGATCTGGAAGCCTTTCTTTTTAAATATGTAAATAATTACGATACGATTAGGATTATAGATTCTCTCCTCAAGAAATTACCGAAAGAGCGGATTTTGAATTTGGAAGATCTGGGATGGTAGTTTCTGGAGTTATGTTTTTTGTGGTTAGAGCTTGTTTAAAGTGACTCCTTTCTGATTTACATCCCGTATAGCTATCGGGATTGTGAACCGTGGCGTCGTCTAAAAACCTCAGAATATCCCATTTTCTGAGGTTTTTATACTTAGCCAGAACCACAAACCTTTAATCCGATAGCTATCGGATCAATTTGAATTGACTTTAAACAAGCTCTTAATTAAAAGGAATGATCTAATCTTTTTAAACCGTTGATTCCGTTGAAGTATTTTTCCAATTTCCAATAGATAAAAAACCGTTATTTTTGCCTATTTTCGGCATAAATAGGGTTGAAAATAGACTTCGAAACGAATTTCAATCCAATAAATATTGGGTAAACAAACTATACTACTATGATTTTAAAAAAACTTTGGATCGGAATTTTAAGCCTCGCCTTCTTTGCAATTTCCTGCGCTGAAGATACTTCAAAACAACAGGAGGAATACCATGCCGTTTATAAAGAAGTAATGGAGGTACACGACAAACTGATGGTAAGAATGACCGATATCTATGAGTATTCCAAAGAACTTCAGAAAATTGCCGATACCAGCGCTGCGCCGCAAAAGTATATTGAGGCCAAAGCGCATCTTACAGAAGCAGACAATGACATGATGAACTGGATGGGAAATTTTGGCGATGAATTTGTAAAAAAGAAGTCTACTATAAAAGAAATGGACCGCGAGCAGCTTGAAGTGCACTTAGCAGACTTAAAAAAAGAACTTACGAAGGTTCAGAATATGGAAACAGAAATGACCGAAAGTCTTGCCAATGCCAAGGAGTTGATTCAATAGAAAATCTTTTTATTCAGCCGATAAGACTCAATATACATTCTGCAGGATTAGGAATTGAATCTAACCCGCATAAATTTTCCGCAGAGATCAACTTGAAGCTGTAATTTTTTACAAAACCAGAATGTTAGAAGCATAAAAGCAGAAAGTAGGGTAGGAGTTCAAATCAGTCTTAGGATCTGTATAGAAATAACCTGCCCGTTTCTACTTGTTCTTTTGCTCGCCCACTGCGCCTGCCTTTGCCGGTAGGCAGGTTGAAAATACTCGTCATAGCTACGGCTATGCCTGCGTTTTTCGCCTTGTGGTCAAAC
>JBDNGW010000273.1:0-2590 GCA_041689735.1 Leeuwenhoekiella sp.
GGTGGCTTTTGCTAACCCCCAAAGGGGGCGACTAGGGCAAGTGCTTTCAGTTAACAAACTTTGACGTTTCGGTCATATCCAAAAAGCAACAGTGTCAAAGAATACGCATTACAGGCATAGCCATCAGAACATAACCACCTGCAAAGCAGGTGGATTTTCAAGGTGAATTAAAACCGGACGAAATTCAGGATGGAACTATTGCCGATTACTTGGAGGCAGCGTAAAGTAAGGAAAGCCAAGGGGAAGCTTCCAGACGGAAATCTAAGTTTGAGCCATATTAGAGGATGGGGAAAAATGACCCAAATCGTTTTTTTTCGCTATACATTGTGACCAAAAAAGGCCGATATCTATACCAGCGAGAATTAAAAATAAATAGGAATAAGGCTTGACCCCTATTCCCATTAGATTTAAAGAACTAAACTAACTCAATAAACATTCTTAATAAAATCCCATATTAAAAGGTACATCATCATTCTCTAATATTTTGGTTTTCAAACCATCACAAAAAGAGAATAATCATTTTTTTAATGAACTGATCCATTGCGCAATTTCCTGGACGTCTACCTCTGGAATATGGCTCATGGGAGGCATCGGTGTATAATCCGGCCAGTTCCCTGGTTGGGGTTGGTATATAAGCTCTATAATTTTATCCTTTGAATATCCTCTTTGCGCTATATCAACAAAAGGCGGCCCAACTGTACGTTTTTCCATATTGTGACATGAGGTGCACGTGTATTTTTCCAATAAAGGTTGAACTTCATTGAATGTCGTTTTAGTTTCGGAAATTGTTATGACCCTTGTTTTTTCTTTAGCGGTAGCGGCCTTTTTCATTGAAGGGGCAATATGGCTACCCATATTTGCAGATTGTTCAACTTTGGTGATTTCTTTAATCCTGTTTGTAGCAGTTATTTCCATAGCCTTGCCATCGGGTATCCTATTTAAGGTATAGTATCCTTTGGGATGTAGCACTGGCAGATTGTCGTTGGCCGATCGAATACCATAAACGTCCATCTCATGGATATAGCCTTCCCTTATACCCTCCACGGACAAACGCACTTTCATATGGTCTGCTGATAGCTCAATGCCCTTTACGGTACATTTCCCTTGATTGATTACAGGGCTCCCGTATTCATGATGATACTCATATGTAAAGGTCTTTAAATTATAAGAATCCGCGTCCCTTGCCGTAATTTCGTTTACAGGTTGGGTAAACTCTAGTTCAAATCCATCGGGCATGGCCCGAATAGCTTTTATCTCGAACGGCATTTTTCCGTTCCATACCAATTGCTGTAGACCAAAGAGCTCTCCACCCGTAGAGCCCCATCCTCTTCCGGTCATCCCGACGAACATACTATCGTCCGATCCCCAGCACATCCGGAAAACACCAGAAGAGAACCCTTTCCGAAAAGGAAAAACAGCTCCTTGATAAACTCCCTTAACTTTTTCCAGAAATACGCGATTAATCAAGCTTTGACCCTGGTCACCTACGAAAATCTGGTCCTTAAATGGCCCAAATCCACCCTTATCATCCAAAAGCATACCCGAAGTAGAAACTCCCATATACCCATGAGGTATCCAAACGGAAGGAGTTTTGATACCAGGTATGTTTTTGGCCACTTCGAATTGGGGCTTCCCTGTATCTGGAATATCCCCTACCTTTAATTTTACCGGGGAATCCGGTTCCCCTGACCATTTGAGTCCTGCGGGATGACTGGTAAAATCACCTTTCTCCAAGGCGGTTATATATCCGGAGCCAATCCATCCTCCCTGGTTCTCGGCATAAAAGATATCTCCCTCCTTGTTAAGGCCAAAGGCCGCTGGTGAACGAAAACCAGTGGCGTAGGGCTCCATTGTTCCATCCTCCGAAATTTTCAGCATCCATCCGCGCCATTTAACAACACTTTCCATGTGTCCCACCCAAGCCAAATTTAGGGTCACAACCATTTTTCCATTCCTATCGAACACCGGGCCATAGGCATACTCATGATAATTTCCGGAAATATGGAAAGGATAGATTGTTTTGTATTCATCAGCCATACCATCCCCGTCCAAATCCTTCAAGCGGGTAAGTTCCGGCCGTTGTGACAAGTAAAGTGCCCCGTCGTGATAGGCAAGTCCCAACGGTTCGTGAAGGCCACGGGCGAAAAGTTTGAAACTAGGAGCCAGACCGTCCTTCATATAGGGATTAGAAATTGTCCAAACTTCGCCCCGGCGGGTACTTACTGCCAATTTATCATTGGGTAGAAAAGCCATACCGCCAACGCCCAAAAAAATACCCTCAGGAATAGGTACTGTCCTTATTTCGTAATAATCGCTTTCTTTTGGCTGAGCAATGGAATCCGTTTTTTCCTGTGCAAAGGCAAAGACCGTACAGGCCATACCCATTAAAGATGCATAAAAAAGCTTCGAACGGCTAAAAAATGAAATCGTATTCATGGTTATTATAATATTTTGGTATTGTTAAACTAATATAGGTAGCTCATTGTTTAGCTTCAACATGAGCAGTTTCAATGATTTTTCCATCATGTGCCTGGCCTTGCTGTAGCACTTGCCCTTCCTCCTGAACCTGGCCAGATAGTGCCTTATCCTA
>JBDNGW010000274.1:0-3446 GCA_041689735.1 Leeuwenhoekiella sp.
AGAACAAAATGCCGAAAATCAGATCATTTTTTCCCCGGCCCTAAAGGGAATAATCGGATTTTCTACGTTTGAACCAACTTGAAACATTCATGATTTCAATTTTAACAATAATAGCAACGCTACATTAAACTAGAGCCTTTCTTTTTAATTTCTTTCAAAAATAGGCATTCAGCTACAATTTGTCTTGGCTGCTGTATTGCAATGTTCGAATAAGATATAAAGGATTTCTATACTATAATTTTTCTTTCCGTGGCATTTTCAAAATCATTAAAATTCCTGCATTAAGAAAGATTAAATAATGATTCTAAATGTGTTGGCTTTCGCGGTATTACTATCGGCCTTTTTCCACCATGGTTTTATGGTTGTAATATCTTAAGAAACTAAAAAACTATGAATTCTTTACGGCAAAATATACTTATGGAAAATGGGTATCGTGTATCCTTAGTTTGATGCTAAAATTTTCGGGTCGGTATAACGTGCGGTGCGCTTACTTGAATGATTTTTGAATAAAAGGGTGAATGTTGCTCCTTTGTTCACACTACTTTCGATTTCTATTTTACCGCCTAAACTATGCATGTGACTATGTACCAGATAAAGTCCTATTCCTTTACTGTCTGAGTTGTGGTGAAACTTCTCATGCATTCCGAAAAGTTTTTCTTTGACTTCTTCCATGTTAAAGCCCATGCCGTTATCTTTATAAATGATCCGATCAAAACCATTTTCTTTTTTAGAATGGATTGAAATTATTGGCTGCTCATCCGGTTTTGCGTATTTGATGGAATTAGAAATTAGGTTGAGAAATATACTATGTAAATAGGCTTTATTGAACCTGACACTCTCTATTCCGCTAAAATCGACCTGAATCTGTGCATTGGAACTTTTAAGCAAATTATCAATGGTCAGCATTACCTTTTGAAGGGTTTCAGTTAGATTGACTTCCTGCAAGGAACTTTGAGCGCGATGTTTTTCACTTAAAAGATCTACATAATCATCAAGGGTTTCCTTAAGCTGCTCCGTGGCCAATTTTAAAAAATCTAGAAGCTCTAAGGTTTCTGTATCCTTTACCTTAGAAACGTCCAGTAAGGTAAAAATGGATAATAAACTACTCACCGGCGACCTTAGATCATGGGAAGTCATATAGGTGATCTGCTTCAGGTCGCTGTTCATTTTGGTCAAGTTGGCCAAGAGTTCATTCCTACTGGCCTCCATGCTCTTTTTATGGGTAATGTCTTTGGCAATGGCAAAAACTAGTTGATCTTTTTCCACTGGGAAAGATGTCCACGATAACCAGACGATCTCTCCATTCTTGGCAATATATCTATTTTCAAAATTAAGCAATGGTTTGGCCTTGGTCAGTTCTGTTCTTACCTGACCAGTGATTTTTTGGTCTTCTGGATGTACAAAAGTATTGATGGGCTGTGAGTAAAGCTCGTCTAGACTATATCCCAACAATTTAGATAATGCAGGATTTACCTTTTTAAAATAACCGTCAAAACCGGCAATACACAAAAGATCTGGGGATAATTGAAAAAAAAGTTTGTAGTCAAATATAGGATTGTCTATTGGGATCATTTTGGGGTTACGTTTAAACGTTTTACAAAAAAAGATAGATTTAAAACAGATATAAAACGTGAGTTTAAAAGTAGGAATAATAGTTAAATTTTAACTGTTTATGTTAATGAAATTAGCGAATATTTTCATTTATCGCTTTTTTCTATTCTTTGAAAGGCTTTGCGAGGGTAGAATTTTATCGGAATTTATATCTAGTGTGTTAATCGTGCGATAATTTGAAGGAATACTTTGAAATACGTAAAAACTGAATTCTTTACGGCGCAAAAGGATTGGAAATTGGATGTTTCATGCCGAAAAATCGATCGATTTTTGATATTAAAATGGCACTAATGGAATTTTATAAGTTTTTTCCGCAAGTGATCAAACGGCAATTCATTTCTTAAATAAATATGCCACAGCATTTTATATCTTACTTTAAACAAAGTAGTTTGTTTACAAAATAAAGTTGGCTCTGTATGATATATTGTGAGAACTGCATTTTCCGCATGAAAGCTCTCTATTCTAGATCCATCCCGATGATCCCAATAACTATCGGGACATTCGAGATGACAACTTTAAAACCTCAACGCGTTCACTTTCGTAAATACCCACATGAAGCAAATCCTCTATCTTTTTATACTGTTTCCAAGCATCCTATTTGCCCAAAAAATAGACCATTTGGCCTCTTTTCGGGATATCAACAGCGATTCGTATTTCCGCTTTAATTACGAAAACGATTATTTTGCCGCAACAGATGAAAACTACACACAGGGTTATAACTTCGAGTTGGTGTTGCCTGTGTTTGAAAAGAACCCTGTGAACCATTTGTTCTTCATTCCAAAGGATACTAACACCAAATACGGTCTCGCCATTGAGCACATTGGGTATACGCCAAATCATTACGAACGTCCTAAAAGCCAAGTAGGCGACCGACCGTTTGCCTCCGCTTTTATGTTGAAGAGTTTTGCCATTAGTACAAATCCGCTGCAAAAATCGCGCTTTACAAGTTCATTGATCCTTGGTCTAATTGGGCCTGGCGCCTTTGGGGAAGAAATGCAAGCGTGGATCCATAAAGCAACCGGCAACAAGGAACCTTTGGGCTGGGGCAATCAGATTAAAAATGATGTGGTGCTCAATTATCGCGTGAGTTTTGAAAAACAGTTGTATTCGTATCAAGAGCTGCTCTCCTTTCAAAGTTATACCAGCGTCCAGGTGGGAACACTTTTTACCCAGATTTCTACCGGTTTTAATGCGATAATAGGTTTGATTGATACTCCCTTTTCCAATGACAATAAAGGGTTTCGAATGTATTTTTATGCCCAGCCAACTGCCACTTTAGTAGGTTATGACGCCACATTGCAAGGTGGTGTGTTCAATAGGGATAGTCCGTACACCATTCGCAGTGGCGACATCGAGCGCTTAACCGCCCAACTTGATTATGGCCTGATCCTAAAAACCAGAACACTGTATTTTGAGTTCTCGCGGAGCCTAATTACCCAGAGATTGCAACGCTGAATTCTGCAGCTTGGGGTGGTATTAAAATTGGGTTTACGTTTTAGTGGAGGAAGGGAGTAGGAGGAGGGTTTTTTTAGTATTGAAGAGTTACTCAATAGTTGCAATATGTGTATTTTGTCATTAAATATTGAACATAGTAATCTTTCAATAATATTAGCGTTGTCAGCAACATATCTACACCATGCCTGTATATGTCATGATGAATTTTTCCACATAATTTTTTGGCACTTCGACTAGCGCTATGGATCTGTTCAGAAATAAAGTGACCGAATTATAGGCAGTTATTTTGTTCATCAACAAGGCGAAAAACGCAGACATAGCCGTAGCTATGGCGAGTATTTTCAACCTGCCTACCGGCAAAGGCAGGCGCAGTTGCTGGG
>JBDNGW010000275.1:0-4180 GCA_041689735.1 Leeuwenhoekiella sp.
ATAACACTAAAATCATTAATGGTGAGCGCGGCATCGGGAAAACTGGAGAAGAGACTCAGGCTTAAATCCTCCCAGGCTACGGTTGCATTCACATTTTTATTTATCTCCTTTTTGACCAGACTTTCCAGCTGGCCCTTAAAGATTATGGGCGCAAGAATCAAGATAAGGATCAAAATTCCTACGACAATACCTGTAATTTTTAATGCTTTTTTCATAATATTTGTACTGTCTTAAATTTTATCTTCCAGTTGATAATTTGCGAGCGTATTTCCCAGTTCTTCATTGGGGCTCAAGTTAAAACGTTTCTTGAAATAATAAACGCCAAGATATAAAAATAGACGTGTCACAAATAGCAATCAGTACTTTGAACAAAAACCCTGCCTCTAATAAAGCCCAGAATCGTTCCCATTCGATTTTTCCGAAAGAACAAAGTAATAAAAGTACCGTTGCCGTATCTATAAACTGACTGAAAAAGGTCGAAAAATTGTTGCGCAGCCATAAATGCTTGCCCTTGGTCACTCGTTTCCAAAAATGAAATACTTGTATATCTATGTACTGAGCAAAAAGATACGCCATCATCGAGGCAAGTACGGCAATGACCGTTGCGCCGAAAACTTTGTTAAATAGCGCATCTGTAATGGGCGACCAATCCGTGGCCGGCGCGCTCTCTGAAATCCAGATGATCAAAAGGGAAAAAAGCGAAGCGAAAATCCCGGTGGTAACCACCTGATTTGCCATTTTTTTGCCATAAATTTCGCTGATGAGATCAGTGATCAAAAAAGTAATAGGATAGGGAAGGATCCCTACGGAAATCTCAAAACGATAAAGTCCAAAAAATTCCCAGTAGAAGAATTTCTGAAAAATAAGATTGGAGACCACTAGCGAACATATGAAAAGTGCCCCCAAAATAAAATAAATGCGATAGGCTAAAAATGCATCCCGTTGTGTCCGTGTTTCTTGCGGCAAATCGAATAATATTTTTTTTAGAAGGATCAAAAATAGCCGATTGTAGGGCGTTTTTACTTAAATTGCTCCTAAAATAATTAACAATTCCACACAATTAAAACCTTAACAGAAATCTATTTATCCCTTGGTGGTAATCAGGGAAACACGTTCAAGAATCTGCAGCTTGCCGTTGATCTTCTTTATGAGCGCGTAGGTTTTGTTACCCGTATTTCACCGGTTTATAAAACGGGTTCCTGGGGTTTTGAAGGGCCAGATTTTTTAAATGCAGTTGTTTGCATAAAAACAAGGCTTTCTAGCGGAATAGTACTCAAAAATATACTAAAAATAGAGCAGGAACTGGGCAGAAAGCGTAACCCAATAAAGAAGGAGAAAATCTACGAAAATCGCTGCATTGACATCGATTTATTGTTTTATGGAGACGAGATAAAAACCACAGAAAAACTGCAAGTGCCGCATCCGCGCTTACAGGAACGTCGCTTTGTTTTGCTTCCGCTTAATGATATTGCGCCACAGTTGCAACATCCACAATTTAAAAAAAGTATTGGGGAGTTGCTTGCGGAGACAAAAGATTCAACCGACTGTACTCAGCTTTCAGCCGCACTTGAAAATCCCGGATCGAGATTTAATCTTAAAAAATACCATTATATTGCCATTGAGGGGAATATAGGCGCCGGTAAAACCACACTTTCTACGCTTATCGCGGAAGAATTCAATGCCAAATTAATCTTGGAACGCTTCAAGGAAAACCCATTTCTACCGAAATTTTATAAGGATCAATCTCGGTACGCTTTTCCGCTGGAAATGTCTTTTCTGGCCGATCGTTACCAGCAACTTCTTGATGATATTGGCCAGTTTGACCTCTTTAATGATTTTATGATCGCGGATTACGACAGCTATAAATCGCTCATTTTTGCACAGATCACCTTGGGGCAGGAAGAATTCAGCCTTTATAAAAAGCTGCACGGTATGATGTACCGCGAACTCGCAAAACCAGATCTGTATGTCTATCTATATCAAAATACGGAGCGGCTGCTGGCAAATATCAAAAAGCGCGGCAGAAGCTATGAACAGGATATCTCAAGCGATTACCTAAACAAAATAAATGCAGGATATCTGCAATTCATAAAATCAAAGCAGCAGTCCAATGTTAAGATAATAGACATTTCTGCCCTTGATTTTTCCAGCAACCGGGCAGATTATCTGGAGATTCTCAATAAAATGTGCGCGGAATAGACGATGCTATATGCTGCCAGCGGAAATGGTTTGACTGCCTTAGATAAATTCTCCAATTGTTTCAGTTAAAATTTGAAAACTATTTCAAAATTATAATTTGTGTTCTTGCCTGGCCGGCAAATGCAGGATTCTTCATGAATAATGGATTCAACACAGCAAAGCAAAAATAAATACGGCCGCCACGGTTATTGCCATGCCAATTGTGATGCCTAATAACAAGCCAAATTGTATTCCATAGCGTTCGCCTTTTTGATAGGAAGAATAATTAAAGTCGGTTTTCATTGTACATACATTAGGTTGGTTAGAAAGGAAAATGTAACATCTTTTTTGTTGGTTATTAAGATAAAATTAAGAAAATTCTATTGAAATCTACTTGGTTAAACACTTAAAGTTTTGATTAAGTGTTATTTCTCTTTAAATTTAACAAACAGATCCCAAATTACAATGCCAGTACTTACTGATATATTGAGCGAATGTTTGGTGCCAAGTTGGGGGATTTCCAGCACAGCGTCTGCCCGGCTCACGATTTCTTGTTGTACGCCCTTTACCTCGTTGCCAAAAACAATTGCGTATGTGATATCATGCTGCGGTTTAAACGCATGGAGCATCACCGCCTGCTCGGCCTGTTCTATCGCAAGTATTTTTATTTTCTGTTGTTGAAGTTCATCTATTAACTGTAGCGTATTTTCCCGATGTTCCCAAACGACTGTTTTTGTGGCTCCCAGCGCGGTTTTTGTAATATCCCGGTGCGGCGGCGAGGCAGTAATGCCACAGAGGTAAATCTTTTCGATCAAAAAAGCATCTGCCGTGCGAAAAACGGAACCTATATTGTGCAAGCTGCGCACATTGTCAAGAATTATGATCAGCGGCGTTTTTGCAGATTGCTTAAATTCTCCTATCGTCTTTCGGTCGAGTTCGCTATTGGCCAGTTTTCTGTTCATATTCTTTTGAGTTTGAGTCAGGGTTCAGGGTTCAGAGTTCAGAGTTTGGAGTTGTAAAAAATAGTTATTCATGGCATCAATTCATTTATGATTTAAAGAACGCTCAAAAATAAAGGATAATTCGCGGGGATAAAGGTCTAAACGGAAAGCTTTTTTGATAAATTAATGAATGCCTGAAGTAGGAAACTGTATTTTCAGTATTTTTATTTAATGGGTGGCCGTGTGAATTTCTTGTAGCGCAGCAAAATGGAATCTTTATCTACAGTGGTTGGCTGATTGAATTCCTTGGAGCCTAAGCGGAAAGGAATTTGTATCGAAGCCAGGCGTTTGAGTGAATTCTTAGCATTGAAGCGAAAAGCAATCTGTACCGCACAGTAGGTGGCTGAGTGAATTCCTTGCAGCGAAGCGGAAAGGGATTTGTACCGCAAGTAGGTGGCTGAGTGAATTTCTTGTAGCGCAGCGGAAAGGGATTTGTACCGCAAGTAGGTGGCTGAGTGAATTTCTTGTAGCGCAGCGGAAAGGGATTTGTACCGAAGCCCCGGTCGCATTCACCAACCTAAACCAGCATTCCTCAATTCCGCAAAAGCAATAAATATAAAACATAAACATAAAAATATCCGCTAAAAATAAAAGAACACATAATCGTTCCACTTAAAAAATGACATTTACAACCTTGGAATGTTCACAAAAATTGAATAAGTAAACTGACTTTTGTATAAGCGCTCAAAGCTTTTCGTTAAATTCGCTTCAAGCTATCGATTTATCTTACAAAAGAGTTGTTATTCCGCTGAACGGAAAATAGCTTTAATCCGGTTAAAATTCCCCAAAAATCGATCGAAACAGCTCAAAAACACTGAAAAATAGCAATAAAACGGTATGTCTTCAAAAAAACAAAAAACGGTTACTCCGTTAATGAAGCAGTACAACAGCATCAAACATAAATATCCCGATGCGCTGTTGCTCTTTCGCGTAGGTGACTTTTATGAGACCTTTGGCGAAGATGCCGTAAAAGCCTCGCAGATTCTGGGCATTGTGCTCAC
>JBDNGW010000276.1:0-2758 GCA_041689735.1 Leeuwenhoekiella sp.
TACCTTTAAGTTCTCAACACCTAAAGATATGGCAATTCTAGACTATTACAAACAGTACCCCGACGAGCAGAGCTGTAGGCTGAAGTTCAAGGCCGTCAGGGACAAACAGGGAGTGACCTGCAAAAAGTGCGGCGGCACCGAACATTACTGGAAAATGGACAAATGGAGCTATGAATGTAAAAAGTGCCGATTTCGCACCTCGTTACGGTCCGGTACGGTCATGCAGTCCAGCAAGCTGCCCTTCCAGTACTGGTTCATAGCGATGCACCTTTTGACCTCCACCAAGAAAAGCTTTTCAGCGAAAGAGGTACAGCGACAGCTCGGGCACAAGCGTTACGAGCCCGTCTGGGCGATGATGCACAAGATACGCTGCGTTATGGGCCTGCGCGACGATGGCTATTTGCTGACCGAGGCAATCGAGCTGGACGAAGGTTTCTTTGAGACGGTAGACAGGGACCGGACAGGGATGAGCCGACCAAGCGCGGGAGGGGCAGCCAGAGACAGACAAAGGTACTGGTCATGGTGGAGTCCAGCCACAACCCAGGCAACAAGAAAAAGCACAGGCCGGACAAGAGCGTAAAGTACCTAAAGATGAAGGTGCTGGAAAACCTAAGGGCGGAAACCATAAATGAAGAAATAGAGAGCGGGGTCGCAAAGGGCACACATGTCACAACGGACGATTACTCTTCATACCAAAAGATAAGCCACACCGTCGAGCACACCGCCCACAAGGTCGATGCGGCGAACGTCAACAAGGTGCTGCCCTGGGTGCACAAGGCCATAAGCAATGCGAAGCGACTATTATTGGATGTACACCATAGGATCGACGACGACTTCCTTCAGAGTTACCTCAACGAGTTCTGTTATAAGTTCAACAGAAGGTATTTTGGAGATCAGACAATGGAAAGGTTACTTATAGCTGGGGCGCGACATAGGTGGAACGAATTATAGGTGTCTTAGCGGACAAGCATT
This sequence comes from Leeuwenhoekiella sp., assembly GCA_041689735.1. Taxonomy (GTDB): domain Bacteria; phylum Bacteroidota; class Bacteroidia; order Flavobacteriales; family Flavobacteriaceae; genus Leeuwenhoekiella. Next base: position 973 of record JBDNGW010000276.1, read on the forward strand.
AAAAAGAAAGGGTAAAAGGGGACTATCATATACAGCATATTAATAGTTTACATGGAAGAATGAAAAGCTTTTTCAACCATCGGCTAAGAGGTGTGTCAACTAGTTTAGTTGAGCCAGAAATTTTATCATTAGTGTCCGATTAAACTTTTTAAAAGCGGGATTTCCTTGATGGATTTCCCGCTTTATAGTAAATTGGTTTTACCACAAATCAATTACTATGAATAAAGGTACTCACTTTAGCGGACATCCAATAATCAAGCAATTATTAAACTTGCTTCCACGGCCCATTATTAATCGGACAGCTGATTCTTTTGATAGTGATCGTTACTACAAGACGTGCAAGACCTATGAACATGTGGTCTCCATGCTCTATGGCGCTATTAGTGGGGTGAGTTCTTTGCGCGAACTCTCGACCGTGATGCTGGCCTGTGAGGGCAATCTCAGCCATCTGGGGCTTACCAATTTCCCTAAGCGTAGCACGGCTCTCGGACGCCAATGCGAATCGTGACAGCGAGGTCTTTGCTACCATCTATTATAGCCTTTTGGACAAATATGCTAAGTTTTTATCGGACAGCAGTTCTTTGAGGCTTCCCGTTAAGCACCTGAAGATTGTGGATTCGACCACCATTAGCCTCTTCAGCGATATATTGAAGGGAGTTGGGCGCAATCCAATAAACGGGAAGAAAAAGGGCGGTATCAAGATGCATACGATGATCAATGCCATGGAGGACGTTCCCTGTCTTGTCCGCTTCAGCAGTGCTGCTACTCACGATCACACCTTCCTTAAAGAACTTGAACTCAAAAAAGGTTCTTTCGTGGTATTTGATAAGGCCTATAATGATTACCGGCAGTATTTTGACTGGACAAGCCAGGATATTTATTTTGTGACACGGCAAAAGGAGAATGCGGTTTACAAGAGCGTGGCAGAATTTGACCTGGAAGACGCGACACCTGACACTGTGCTCAAGGACGAGGTCATAACCATAGAGAAAAAAGAGTTGACCATAGAGTTAAGACGGATAGCCTACTGGGATGATAAGAACCAAAAAGTATACGAGTTTATATCCAACAACTTTCTGCTCAGCCCAAAGAAGATATGCGACATATATAAGCATAGATGGCAGATAGAGACTATGTTCAAACGCCTCAAGCAAAACTTTCCGCTCAAGTATTTCTTGGGCGACAGTCCAAATGCCATCAAAATACAGATATGGTGTGGACTCATCATACAACTGATGATGCTGGTAGTACAAAAAAGGACAAAAAGAACTTGGGCTTATTCAAATATGATCTCAATGGTACGTTTGCACCTGATGAGCTATATAGACCTATTCAGTTTTTTGGAAAACCCAATCCAGAGATGGGATAATCTCACTACCAAACCACCAGATATACAGCTTTCATTTTTTTAAGTACACCCTGCTAATTGAGTCAGAGCGAAAAAAAACAGTTTTATTGGGCTAAATCGACCAATAAATCTAAATCCATATATTTACCGGACACTAAAGATAAAAAATAATACAATCGATTGTATTATTGATAAATTGTTTAATTCACCTTGATAATCCACCTGCTTTGCAGGTGGATTATCAAGGTGAATTAAAGTAAAAGTCATATCCGGTAACGGATTTAATAATTTGATTTTCAGCGCTTTCAATCAGTTCCTCTATTTTAATCTCCAAAGACTCCAGATCCTCATGGATCTTCATTGCGATCCTGTCCTTCATCCATTGCCACATTTTCTCGGCAGGGTTCAGTTCGGGACAATAAGGGGGAATGGGCAAAA
>JBDNGW010000277.1:0-2938 GCA_041689735.1 Leeuwenhoekiella sp.
AAACAGCAAAGTGTCAAAGAATAGGCATTACAGGCATAGCCATCAGAACATAACCACCTGCAAAGCAGGTGGATTTTCAAGATGAATTAAAGTATGCAACTATCTACTGACCTCAAAAACAACTTTATTTAGTTAAAAACGACTTCCGCGTTAGGGATTGTAGTGGAAATCCTTTTGAGAGGAACGAACAAAAAGATTGAAACGGAAAGCCCGACCCTTTTTCAGGGGAACGCCCAAAAAATTAAGGTAAAAAGTCAAGAGCAGCTATATCTCCTCCATTATCCACACATTTATATCATTATACTCTGATCTGCGTTAGGGATTGAAGAGAAAATCCTTTTTATGAGGAACGAACAAAAAGATTGAAACGGAAAGCCCGACCCTTTTTCAGGGGAACGCCCAAAAAATTAAAGTAAAAAGTCAAGGGCAGCTAAATCTACTCCATTATCCACACATTTTTATCATTATTCTCTGATCTGCGTTAGGGATTGAAGAAGCGATTTAACATATAAAAGTCCATTTTACTTCAAAAAATGATGATCTGTTGAAAATACCTGACAGGTTTTTAAAACCTGTCAGGTCTAGAGCGCTATAGTACGAAAGTAATTGGAAAAATTTACCTACCTTAAAATGCAGGTATTGGATTCAACTAAATAGTTGAATCCAATACCCGCAACTTTCTAAAGGAAAATTTCATCAGCAAAAAAAGACGCCCTAAAAAAGCGTACCATTGACAAACAGTCCCGGAAAAATTCCGGGTTTTTAGAAAATGGCAACTACTTTATAGAACGTCCCTATATAGGTTCTGTATTGTTATCTCAAACTACACATGTAGCGCACGATCCTCAGTCGCAGCGAGCGCGGCTTCTTTTACTGCTTCTGCATATGTGGGATGCGCGTGCGACATACGGGAGAGATCTTCTGCGCTGGCACGGAATTCCATTGCAGTGACCGCTTCTGCGATAAGGTCTGCAGCGCGGGCGCCTACCATGTGCACACCCAGAATTTCATCGGTTTTTTTATCGGCCAGGATTTTCACAAATCCGTCTGTGTCGCCACTGGCGCGGGAACGTCCCAGAGCGCGCATGGGAAATTGACCGCTTTTAAATTCGACACCTTCTTCCTTCAGTTCTTCTTCGGTTTTCCCTACGGAAGCAACTTCGGGCCAGGTATAAACCACACCGGGGATCAAATTGTAATCGATATGCGGTTTTTGTCCGGCAATCGTTTCAGCTACAAAAGTACCTTCTTCTTCCGCTTTATGGGCGAGCATTGCACCCCGAACAACATCGCCTATAGCGTAGATGTTTTCAACTTCCGTTTGCATACGTTCGTTGACTTTTACACGCCCACGGTCATCGGTTTTAATGCCGACAGCTTCAAGGTTAATGCCTTCGGTATAGGCTTTTCGACCAACCGAAACCAGTACATAATCCCCTTTAAACTCTACTTCCTGATCTTTTTTGTCCATGGCTTTGACTACGACCTCATCGCCATTGCGTTTTACTCCGTTCACTTTGTGGGAAACATTGAATTTTACGCCCTGCTTTTTCATCACTTTCATGAGTTCCTTGCTCTGCGCGGCGTCCATAGTGGGGATAATGCGATCCAAATATTCTATGACCGTTACTTCGGCGCCCAATCTTTTATACACTTGGCCAAGTTCAAGACCTATCACACCGCCACCAATAATGATCATGTGCTTGGGGATTTCCTTTAATTTCAAAGCTTCGGTAGAAGTAATGATGCGTTCTTTATCGATCTCAATAAATGGCAGACTGGCAGGTTTGCTTCCGGTGGCAATAATGATGTTTTTAGCCTCTATTTCCTGATCGTCACCTTCTTTACCTTCTTCACCTTCTTCACCTTCCGCAGGAGCGATATGAATATGTGTTTTATCCTTAAAACTGCCAACGCCCAGATAGGTGTCAATCTTGTTTTTGTTCATCAAGAACTCGATCCCTTTGGTGGTTTGATCTACCACGCCGGCTTTGCGCTCCATCATTTTTTCTAGGTTGACTTTGACTTCGCCGGGAATATCGATGCCGTGCTCTTCAAAATGTTTGACCGCATCTTCAAAATGGTGGGAAGAATCAAGCAATGCTTTTGAGGGAATACAGCCAACATTAAGGCAGGTGCCGCCCAGAGTTGAATATTTTTCTATAATTGCAGTTTTTAAACCTAATTGGGCACAGCGTATCGCGGCCACATAACCGCCAGGACCAGAACCAATAACGGCAACGTCGTATGATTTCATAAAGATAGTTTCTGTTGTAAAGTGCAAAGTTACGATTATGGGTATGGTTGTGCAATTCTGGCAAGCATTTAAGAAGACGAACTAGCAATTCTAGAAAGAACCAACAAAGTATAAAAGAGTGAAAAAGACGTCAAAAACTATTTAAATTAAAATATTTTTTGGAATTAAGCAATGCGTATATTAAATACAAACAGAATTGAAAACCCGCAAGGATTTATAGAATTAGGCGGGCACCAGCAATTCATTTACACGACTTAGAGGCAGGTATTTTAAAGTTTCTTTGTTTCAATTCTGATGTTCGGAAATATGTTTCAAATTGCTCCTGGTAAATATTTAATTTTTGAATTTGATAATGATTCTTCAAAATTCATGAGACTTCTTTTCTTTTTGTAGTTTTCTTTTCTGGAAATTCTCTCTTGTGAGTTTTTAAATAAATAATGCGAATCAAGAGTTGAATATTAGTGTTATAAAAGCAGCTGCCAATCTTCCATAAACATGTAGGTTCAGACCTTTTGTCGACCTTACCTTACTGGCTTTCTGGATATCGGATTTTTCAATGATCCAACTAAACAGGGCCTCAATCGGCTGTCTGATCCTGGACACAGCCCTGGAATATAGATCGTTTGCGGCCCTGTCAAATTTTCTCAGAACATCGGGCATTCCTTTTGTGGCCTTTACAGG
>JBDNGW010000278.1:0-2934 GCA_041689735.1 Leeuwenhoekiella sp.
AGAACAAAATGCCGAAAATCAGATCATTTTTTCCCCGGCCCTAAAGGGAATAATCGGATTTTCTACGTTTGAACCAACTTGAAACATTCATGATTTCAATTTTAACAATAATAGCAACGCTACATTAAACTAGAGCCATTCCATTTTATTTTGGGGTAAGAATGCCTATGCTTTATGTCGTCCAAAATGGAGGGAATTTTGTTGAACACGCCACAAAGCCGGAGGATATTGTATATTTGGTCTGTTCTTTAAGTTCGATTGTTGAATCAGATTACACCTATTATTTTAGCGATGGCCACGCAACCGATAATTTCACTACCTTTTACGACAAAACCCAATTAGACGGACTTCCTGATATTATAGATTGGGAAGCTATCAAAACACAGTATTGGGGAGGAAATGAAAATTTGAATCTCAAACGCAAAAAGCAGGCTGAATTTTTGGTTTCCGAAGATATAAATTCTTCTTTTCTTATTGGTTATGTATGCTATAACCAAACTGCTGAAAAAAATTGAATGAATTTGGCATTCAAGAAAATAAAATTAAAGTAATCCCAAACTGTTATTATGATACAATATAGAACTGGAAATATTTTAGACAGTAATGCCGAAGCTCTTGTAAATACTGTGAATACGGTAGGAGTAATGGGAAAGGGCATAGCTTTACAGTTCAGAAAGGCTTATCCGAATAATTATAAAATCTATAAAAAATCCTGTGGAAATAATGAGCTAGAAATAGGTAAGCTTTTAGTAACCAAAGACAGCAATATTAGTTCTGGTGAAAAGATTATTATAAATTTTCCCACTAAAAAACATTGGCGCAGCCCCTCTGAATATCTATATATTGAACAAGGCTTAGACAGCTTAATTCAAATCATTAAAGAGTATAATATAAGTAGTATTGCAATACCTCCGTTAGGTTCTGGGAATGGTGGTCTGGATTGGAGAAAGGTAAAAACCTTAATTGAACAAAAATTATCTGAGGTCAACATAACTATTTATCTTTATGAACCAAATTCACTTATAAAAGAAAAACTAAAAAAAGAACGGGTAAAGCTTACGCCAGCTAGAGCACTACTGCTGTACGTACTTTATGATTTGATTAGTGAAGGAGAATACGTTTCAGAATTTTCGAGTGAAAAAGTCTGCTATTTTCTACAATCTTTTGGCGCTAAAAAATATGTCAAACTAGAATTTGAACCACACTTTTATGGCCCATATTCAGGTAAGGTTAGATTTCTCTTAAATGCCCTTAATGGCAGTTATGTTATGGGCTATAGTGGTATGAATAAAAAACCTTTCCAACCTTTAACCCTTGTTGCAGATGGACACAACGATGTTGTTGATTATGTAAATAAAAATGTAGAACTAAAGAAAATCGCAGAAACTACTACTACTTTTCTTACTGGTTTTTATTCAGATTTTGCCCTGGAGTTATTATCATCGGTTGACTATATAACCAAAAATCAAGGGTCTTTTGATAAATCAGAAGTGTCAAAAAATCTTGAAAACTGGAGCGATAGAAAAAGAACTATGTTTTCAAGTGATAAATATCTTGATATTTCATTAACACATTTGAAAACTCATCAGTTTGCGTAATGAAATTAACCTTTGAACCCAATCTGCAATTTCAACAGGATGCCATAAAATCGATCACAGATCTTTTCGAAGGTCAGCCGCTGGAAGATGGTCTTTTCAACTTTGACCTGATCGAAAAAGACACCTTGCAGCTCATTGACGGGGTGGGCAATAATATGATCATTTCGCAAGATCAGATACTGGAAAACTTACAAAGTATTCAGGCCGCAAATGAAATTAAGGTATCTAAAGAACTGGATGGAATGAACTTTTCGGTAGAGATGGAAACCGGAACCGGCAAAACCTATGTGTATTTGCGTACCATTTATGAACTCAACCAATTGTACGGTTTTAAAAAGTTTGTGATCGTGGTACCTTCCGTGGCCATTCGTGAAGGCGTTTTAAAGAATCTGGAGATCACCAGCGAGCATTTTGAAAACCTGTACGATAACATACCCGTAAATTTTCAGGTGTATGACAGTAGTAAGGTTTCCGCGCTGCGCGGTTTTGCAACCAACAATAATATAGAGATACTGGTAATAAACATAGATTCTTTTGCCAAGGATCAGAATATCATCAATCAAGCACATTACAAAGCCAATGGCCGAAAACCGGTTGAATTTATACAATCTACCAATCCCTTTGTGATCATTGATGAACCGCAAAAAATGGAGACTGAAAAGCGTATTGCGGCCATTGAAAACCTTAATGCACTTTGCACATTGCGCTATTCCGCAACCCATAAAAATCAATATAATCTTACCTATAGCCTAAATCCTGTAAAAGCCTATGATCTTGGTCTGGTAAAGCAGATCGAGGTAGATTCCATTATTGAAGAAAACGCCTATAATGATGCCTTTGTAGCTTTGCATTCCGTAAAGGCAACAAAATCAAAGGTAACTGCAAAACTCATCATCAACGTTAACGATAAAAGCGGGGTCAAAAAGAAGAAAGTAACCGTGGCGGTTGGTAAAGACCTCTACAAGCTATCCAATGAGCGCGAAATCTATGCAGACGGTTATATCATAGAAGAAATTGATGTGGCAAACGGCTGCGTATCATTATCTAACGGCAGTATTTTATATAAAGGCGATAGCCAGGGTGGCCTAACCGACGAGGTGATGAAATTCCAGATTCGTAAAACCGTGGAAGAACACCTTAAAAAAGAAAGGCGCCTCAATAAAATAGGAATCAAAGTTCTTTCACTCTTTTTTATTGATAAAGTGGCCAATTATCGCGGTTATGACGATCAGGGCAACGCGGTTTCGGGGAAATTTGCGGTTTGGTTTGAAGAAATCTATAACGAGTACATGCAAAAGTCCGCGTTTGCTGAACTTGATAAATTTGCGGTTAATAC
>JBDNGW010000279.1:0-2544 GCA_041689735.1 Leeuwenhoekiella sp.
AGAACAAAATGCCGAAAATCAGATCATTTTTTCCCCGGCCCTAAAGGGAATAATCGGATTTTCTACGTTTGAACCAACTTGAAACATTCATGATTTCAATTTTAACAATAATAGCAACGCTACATTAAACTAGAGCCATTAATATTTAATGTAGTAGTTCTGTTATTCCAATTAAGGGTTTCTGTAGAAATGGCAATGAGAAGCGGAATATAGTTATGCTTTTGGTGTCCATAAACATTGTGGAAACTTAGACTTCTCGACCTGCCCATCGGCAAAGGCAGGTACTTTTTTGGTTCCGCTATCGCTTTACCAAAAAAACTCGAAGTGACAGCGTTATTTAAACACAGCAATCTCCTTGGGAATAAAAACCAGTCAATATCAACGTTTCATTAAATCATCACTAAAAAAGCTTTAGTTTTTTATTTTAGCAATTGCGTCATCTACCTGTACGTTTTCGCCCTTATTGACTACGTTATTGATAAATTCCGCAATGGTATCTACATAACCGTAGCCCAGCCCAGCCCAATCATGAGTTCCTTCAGGAGCAGTTACAAGTTAGTGCGGGGCGTTGAGTTGCTTCAAACGTTCTGCAATGACTTTAGACCCGTCAAGCGGAAGAAATCCAAAATCTGTGAGCTTACAAAAATGATGTGGCGCGCTGGTATAGGGAACCAGCTGATCTTTCGCCCCGTGAATTAAAAAGGCGGGCACGGCATTGCCTTCTTGAATGTAGCGTGAGTCAAGCACGGCGCCGGCAAAAGAAACTACTGCAGCAAATTTAAAGCGTTCTAAGTGCACGTCAGCATAATCAGGATATGCCTGCATATACACGGTATTCAGGATACCTTCAGCTCCGGCACTGCTTCCCACCAAAACAATTTTATTGGGATCAAAGTTGAAATCGGTATCATTTTTTAAATAATCAACCGCATCAAGAATATTTTCTGTATTGGTCTTGAAAGTTTCAATTTTCAAAGCCGCGGGACAATCACAACCAAAATCGTTGGGCTTATCTGCGCGGGTGAGATCATAACTAATGGAAGCCACCGCATACCCTTTAGTTGCCATTGTCTGAGCAAATTTTGTTTCTTCGGGATTGTCACGCTTTCCACCGGCAAAACCGCCGCCGTGCACGAGCAACAATAAGGGTCGATTTAAGGTAGCTCGGGATTCTTTAGCGGTATAAAAATCGAGCTGAAGTGTATCTGCATACGTATGTATGGATTTCTCAATGTTTGCATAAACTTGACCCACAAACATCTCTTGACTTTGTGCCAGCAATGAGGTGAACATGAATACTATGATAAAGAAAAAGGAACGCATAAGGATTGGTTTTGTTTGTTTGTTTCAAAGATATTTTAATGACGAAAAAATTCCCATATAGGATAAATCCAAATATGGGAATCTGTTTGATATGTCTATCATTTGGGTTATTTAAGATTATAAACCAATAATAGGAAAAAAGATAGCGTCAGCCATTATTTTAACAATAATTTGGAACTGGAACGTTTTCCATTTGCATCAATTTGTAAAATATACACACCAGCTGCAATGTTAGAAGAACGGTTCCAAGTTTTAGAGAACTTCCCGGCAGCTTGCTCACCGTTAACGATGTTTTCTATCAATCTTCCAGAAAGATCATAAATGGCTATTTTAAGATTGCTCTGTTCTTTTAGATCAAAACTAATCTGTGCACGGTTAGATACAGGATTAGGATATACGGCCAGAGAATTACTTAATGCAGGTGTATTTACGTTAAGTTTTCCTGAAGCTTCCATTCTGATCGCACCTAAATAATAAAATTTATTGGGCGTATTATTATTAGCGCCAGGCTCTGCCGTAAAAGTCAAAGTGCCTTCTGCAGTAGGCTGTACATCAGAAATTACAGCAATCTCCGACTCATTGTTTGCAGCGTCTAAAACCGCTGTGGACTCTTCACCATTTAAACCTGTTATGGTATATAGAGACTCCCTATTGTCAGTTGTAGGGACACCTATACGGGATGCAAAGATCTCAAAAGAATATGTCAAATCAGGGTTAAGCTTTTCCAATATAAAACCTCCGGTAGGTTGCCTAACATTGTCAAATTCCACACCTTCACCATAAAAACTGTCTCGTGTTGCATTTCTATCGAAAATAAAATCTGCGCTTGGGGTAGTTGTACCAGCGGGATTAAAGCCATGAAAAAAATCATCCATGGTTAAGGTAATACCAGTGGCTGCGCCAGTGCTGTCAATAACGTCCGGCAAAAAGATATTGGGGTCCTCTACAATTTCGTTAAATACGTTATTGTAATTAAGGTTTTTAGTTGGAGTAGTTTTACTGCCAAAATCAAATAAGGCGACGGACTGGGAATACCCCACCATGGTGCAAGCAAAAAGAAAGAATAATAGGCTCTATGTTGATTTCTATGGGTAAGAAGTTAATTCTTATTTTTGGATCATGGGAAATACAGAAGAAATATTTAGTCTTGCTCTAGGTTTAAAAATGCCCTGGAGCATAAAAGAACTTGTTTTTAATCAAGAGACACGACAGTTGGATATC
>JBDNGW010000280.1:0-2209 GCA_041689735.1 Leeuwenhoekiella sp.
ATCCGCACCGGGAACAAGGGCGGGGAAACGCTCAAATAAAGAAACAAACCAATAAATTTTTATAACCAATAAATTATGGATACAGGATTATTTACAGCAAACAACGTATGGATGATGATCTGTACAGGGCTCGTGTTTTTTATGCACTTGGGCTTCTCATTTCTAGAAATTGGGCTTACCCGTGAAAAGAACACGATCAACATACTTTTCAAAAACGTTTTTATCATCTGTGTAGGTCTGCTTATGTATTACATAGGCGGCTTCAACCTTATGTATCCAGGCTTTGCCGAAGGATCTTCGGGAATCTTAGACTTCGCCGGTTTTGGCATTGCCCCTCCTGAAAATGGGATGACACCAGAGTATGCCGGTGGCGGTTACACCTGGTGGACAGATTTTCTCTTTCAGGGAATGTTTGCGGCAACTGCGGCAACGATTGTTTCTGGTGCCGTGGCAGAGCGTGTTAAATTAGGTGCATTCATGATATTTACAGTTATATATGTAGGTCTGGTCTATCCTATAGCTGGCTCTTGGCAATGGGGGGGCGGTTTCCTTTCTTCAATGTCTTACGGCAATGCCGATGGTTTTTATGACTTTGCCGGTTCTACCCTTGTACATTCTGTGGGAGGTTGGGCCGCGTTGATCGCCATTTATTTATTGGGAGCGCGCATCGGTAAATTTGATGAGCATGGAAAACCGAAGGCTATTCCCGGTCACAACATTCCCTTCGCCACTGCTGGGGTACTGATTTTATGGTTGGGTTGGTTTGGCTTTAACGGTGGTTCTGTGCTTTCTGCGGATCCTGCAACGACCTCTCTGGTACTAGTCACAACCGCACTAGCGGCAGCTTCCGGGGGCGTTGCTGCTTTTATCGTCTCTACCTTGCGCTATAAAAACTACGATATTACCATGTTTTTGAATGGTATTCTGGGTGGTCTTGTTGGTATTACCGCGGGTGCAGACCAGATGACACCTAATGATGCCGTGCTTATTGGTGTGATTGCCGGAGTTGTAATTGTATTTGGCGTTGCACTGGTAGATAAACTTAAACTTGATGATCCTGTAGGGGTTATTGCAGTCCATTTAATTTGTGGGATCTGGGGAACGCTCGCCGTGGGTCTTTTTGGTGCCATGGCAGGCTTCGACCAATTTTTAGTTCAGCTTGCGGGAGTAGGTATTGTGGGTGCTTTTTGCAGTATCAGCGCGTTTATTATTCTTGGCATCCTGAAAATTACCAGTGGTCTTCGCGTTTCTGAAATAGAAGAGTTGGAAGGACTTGACAGACATGAACATGGAATGAAAGCGTATCCAGATTTTGGTCTTAATGAACACTAGAAAACGCCTGATTTTATAGTAAAAACCCCCAATATTAATAGATATTGGGGGTTTTTTAATTTCAGAAAAGGATTTAATTTTCCAATAGCATATTTCGAATGGGAAATATTGTTCTTGTTTTATTGTTGCCTAATAAACTTGTAAGCCTTAACTATAATTTATTAACACTCAAGTAGATAAATTATCTATTTTTGATGGCTTGCTCTTTGTAATACTAAAATATAATTGTTTCAAAATTAATTATCCATACTATTTTCTTGTTATCAGAGAATCACTAGGAAATTAAGATACAATCTGATTGTTATATTTCAGCGAAGCGATTATTGATCTTTAACTGGTCATTAATGATTCGGTTTAGATATTGCGGATTGTCAGACTGCCAAAATTAGACATATCACCAGATAATTGAATTAGAAATAGTACATAATATCATAAAACGTTCATAATTAGCGTTTTGTAATCATGGCATAAAGATTGATTTATTATAAGTGCTATCAAAAAGTTCATTTGTTTTAACTTTTTAAATCAACACCATGAAAAAATTAATCTACTTCTTAATTGCTGCTCTTATAACCGTGACCTTCACGGCAACGGCAATGCCTTTCCCAATTCCGGCATCAAGCGTAGACCATATGCGGCATTCGGGAGATCGCTACTTATTTGTGGAAGGTGGTATAGAATTTTCGGTCTATCCTGACGGTGAATTTGATTTTGTCCTACCAGAGCTGATCAATAATCTGAGTTTTAATGCGCATAACGGTTCTTTAAATATCAGTTATAACTCTGGGTTCAATTATGATGCCTATGTACAATATGATTCGTACGGCGCGGTCATTCAGATTGCAGATGTACCTGTATTTTATGACAATTGGGGACG
>JBDNGW010000281.1:0-6882 GCA_041689735.1 Leeuwenhoekiella sp.
ACCGCAAACCCCACTCCAAGTGGGCGATCTGGTTACGGTGCGTTTGGTAGTAACAACAAATGCGACCATGGAGTTTATTCACCTCAAGGACATGCGCGCCAGTGGTTTTGAACCCACAAATGTACTTTCGGAATACAAGTATCAGGACGGCACTGCCTATTATGAAAGCACCAAAGACGCTGCCACTCATTTTTTCTTTGATGAACTGCAACAGGGCACTTACATTTTGGAATACACGGTGCGCGCCAACAACGCCGGAAACTTTAGCAATGGAACGACACTAATAGAAAGCATGTATGCACCGGAATTTTCGGGGCATACGCAGGGGATTCGGGTAAATATTAAAGGAAGTGAATAAGGAGATATATAAATTTCATGTTGATGTTTCTTTTAGAGCTTGTTTAAAGTCAATTCAAACTGATTTTCATCCGATAGCTATTGGGATTTCGGCTCAGGCTAAGTATAAAAATCATTGAATATCTATATACTAAAGGATTTTTATACATATTACATTAGAAATCAAAAAAACAATTAGCCTGCCTGCGGGAGGCACATAGGGAGGTTTAAACAAGCTCTTAGTCCAAAAACTTAAACTCGTTACCAATTTGGTAATTTTAGGGTATCTTTGTGCTAAAAGATTATTTTGAGGATAATTGCTAAACGTACACTGAGGGAGTATTGGGAACAAAATCCTGACTGTGAACAGCAATTTTCAGCTTGGTATCGAGAAGTATCTAAAGTCCAATGGGAAAGCCCCAATCAAATAAAATAAAACTACGCATATGCAGGTATTCTCAAAAATAATCGCGTAGTATTCAATATTTGTGTTAATAAATATCGGCTTATCAATGATATAAACTGTCCTAAAAAATGGATTTTCATCTAATTTATTGGCACCCACAAAGATTATGACAAAATCAATGCAGACACAATCTAATATGGACATAAAAGCAATAAAATCAGAACATGATTACGACAAAGCCCTGGCAAGGTTGAAACTCATATTTCATACAGTAGCTGAAACTCCAGAGGGTAATGAGGCAGAGATTCTATCCATTTTAATTGAAAAATACGAAGATGAATACTATCCCATTGGAATGCCCGATCCGATTGAGGCCATAAAATTTAGAATGGAACAAATGGGAATGACTCAAAAAGACTTGGCAAAAGTTGTCGGTTTTAGCAGCCGAGTAAGCGAAATCCTGAGCAGAAAACGCAAACTGACCTTAAGTATGATCAGAAAATTGAACGCTGAACTTCAGATCCCCACTGATGTGCTCATTCAAGGATATTAAAGATCGAGTTTGAAAATAGATCATTTGGCTTTCGGCTCAAAAAAAGCATTAATGAATTTCTATGCTACTTTTTAGGCGGAAACTTCTTAAAGACCTTCTCCATGAGCTTTTTAAAATAAGCTTGGCGTTGCTGCGGGTCTGTATTTAATTTGATATTACTATCGCTTACTGCTTGCCAGATCAGGACATCTTTTTGCGCATCTACAAGGTTTATGGTAATGGTTTGGTGCAGTTCGCGTCCACCTATTGGAATTCCGCCGCCCACTCCTACGCCCACGTTTCCGCCGCCGCTGCCTACACCTATTCCCAGTGTATTACGGGAAGCTTGTTCATACTGATCGCTGCTTACATCAATGAGCAGGGTGGGGTTTTCGCCTAGCGTATATCCGCGACTCTGCAATATACTATCGGTAGCTTTCATCAAGCGGTTGAGGTCAAGTTGATTCAAACCGGAGTCCATTTCTGCTATATAATTGTAGGTTTTGAATGTATCAAAAATCGCTTTCTCGTCATAATCATATTCCACGTTCATACTTCCGCAAGAAGTCAAACTCAGCACAATCAGGAGTAAATAGATAGTTTTCATCGCTCTTTTTTAAGTAATATAACGAAAAAATGAGGGATTTAGTTCTGTAGATTTGGTTAAAAAAAGTGTCAATGCTAAAACCATTGCATGTTTACAAAGTATCCTTATATAATATAACCCTGTCCCAATAGCTATTGGAATTGTTTCAAAATCTCACTACAAAATATGATGATTTTCAAACTTAGGATGAGACACGGAAAAAAACCTGCGCGCCGAAAAAAATAGATTCAACATGCCCAAAATCACATTTAAGACTAATGCGTTTGAATAATTAATTGCGTTATTAAACTACAAATTTAGCAAAGAAAAACGTAAAAGAATTTTCGTAAGTAGACTAGAACCAAATGATCAATTATACACGGTGTTGGCAATTGACTTTATTCCGATTTGCTTAATATATACTCATAAATTGAAGAAATAATTTGTTTAATCCCCTCGTCGAATTTTCCAGAGTCAAGAGTTTTTTTGAATTCAATTCCTTCGAATTCTGTTCGCAAAACAATCTGCCCTTTTTCCGTTGAAATATCTAACGGAATTTCTACATCAAAATTCAAAATATAATCATATTTAGCAAAGTCTTTTTTCTTTAAAATAACTTGTTTTGCATTTGATGATTCAAAAAGTGTATTTTCATCAAGTTTAATAGATTTTCGAACTTTATCTTTTTCCTTGATTGTAGTTACTTGAATAATTTCATATTCTTTAGATTGCACTTCTTCATGAATCTCAATCTTTGGAATTATTCTTTCAATTTTCGACTTGTCTTTTATATTAATTTTAGCATATTCTTTGTTCTTTGAATATTTAATTTTGAAATCGTAATTTGAATTTTTTGTTATTTTAAAAATTGGCTCAAAAATCTTTTTTCTATCTTCTTGACTATAATTAGAAATAATAGTTGACACAGTTTCTTCGTCATAATCATCGTCGAGTACGATATTTATATATTTATAACCAACGTCAATTGCCCAATCTCTTATTTCTTTATTTTCTATTGACTGCTTCATTACTTTGTCAACTGCAAGACCTATTTCAAAGCTTCCAAAATCCAAGTCAACCATTCTATAATCTAAATCATCGGATAAACGATTGAATGACGCGTTCAATTTTTTCTCATCGGTTTGTTTTTCTTTAAAAGTTTCGAAAAAGTCAGCTTTTAAGAAACTTTTGAAAGATGATGAAATGTTTTTAAGCAACTCGCTCACAAGTTGGTTAAATCCGATAGTATCAGAATATTTGCTGTTTGTTGGTGCTAACTTTATATAGAATGCTTGTTCGCGAAGTGAGCGTAAATATGTTTGTGATTCAAATTCTTCAATGAAATTATAATAATAGGATTGAGATGAAGGCTCATAATTTAAATACGAATCTTCTGTCGGTAAATAGTTTTCTGGTAAAGCAGAATTTTGAGTGATATCTGCATTAATAATATTACCATTAAAATCTTGTTCAATTCTGTAGATGAAGTTTTGATTTGACGAGATAATTTGTCTCAATGTTATCAATTTTGTTAGATAATCAAAAATTGTCTGTTCTTCAAGTTCGAGTAGTAAAAAAGTATCTTTATTATCTAAAGTGTCTACGAGATATAGCAAGAAGTGCTTATTATTTTTTATTAAATGAGTTAATATTGGCTCATCTAAATAAATGATATCCTCAATTTTCTGAAATTGATTTAAATCGAAGCTGATGTTTTTATTTGGACTTGTCATTTCGGTCTACAATTTCGAAATTTTCAACGACATTAAATTCTTCGGAAGGAAAAAATCTATAATGTTTTTTATTTGAACCACCATATTTAATTCCGTGACTATCATCTATCATTCCTTGCGCAATTTTAGAGTAATTTACCCTTTTATTTTTTGATAAGTTTTTCAACATTTGATTTGCTGAATCAAAACTATTGAAAACGGATAAACCCCAAGCAATACATTTGTCTTGATATTTTGGTTTTAATAAAACAGCTTGTGGTACAAATGACTTTTCATTGACTTCATTTTCAACGCAACGAAAAAGTCTTTTGTCGCCAAGTTCATTATTCGCTGGACAGTCTTTTATTTTCTCAATACTTTCTTGAAACTTTAATTTCATTTGTAGTTCTGTTTTTTTTAGCTTGCTGCCAACTTCGGAATACACATAAAAACCGATCTATTTAATTAGTTCTTGCAGCTTCCCTATTTAGCATTGCCCAAAGTTTATCCTTCAATTCCGTAAGTCCCTTTTGCGCTACCGAAGAAATAAAAAGATAAGGAATGGGCAAACTCTTGTTCAGCTCTTCCTCAAGTTCAGCCTTTAGTTCTTCATCAAGCATATCGCTTTTGGTAATCGCGATGAGCCGATCTTTATCAAGCAGTTCGGGATTGTATTTTTCAAGTTCGTTGAGCAAAATATCATATTGCCCACCAATATCCGGCGCATCTGCCGGAATCATAAAAAGCAGTGTAGAATTACGTTCAATATGACGTAAAAATCGGTGTCCCAATCCTTTCCCTTCGGCAGCACCCTCAATAATTCCGGGAATATCTGCAACAACAAAGGTTTTAAAGTCGCGGTATTCCACAATGCCCAGATTGGGCTTTAAGGTCGTAAACTCGTAATTTGCAATTTTTGGCTTTGCCGCGGTAATTACAGACAGCAAAGTGGATTTGCCTGCGTTTGGAAAGCCCACCAGGCCAACATCAGCAAGTATTTTCAACTCCATGGTCACATCAACCTCATGACCAACGATCCCCGGCTGCGCATAACGCGGGGTCTGGTTTGTAGAAGTTTTAAAATGCGAATTTCCACGACCGCCCATTCCACCTTCGGCGATTATATATTCTTCTCCTTCTTCGGTAAGTTCTTTGAGGATCTCCTGCGTTTCACTATCGCGAATTACAGTTCCCAGCGGCACACCTACGTAAGAATCTTCGCCCTCTGCGCCAGAACTATTCTGTTTGCTGCCGTTGGAACCATGTTCTGCCCTCATGTGACGTTTAAACTTGAGGTGCAACAGTGTCCATAAATTAGGATCTGCCCGCGCAATAATATGACCGCCGCGACCACCGTCACCACCGTCGGGCCCGCCTTTGGTCACAAATTTCTCCCGTCGCAAATGCGCCGATCCTGCACCACCATTACCAGAGGTGACGTGCATTTTTACATAATCTACAAAATTGCCTTCGGTCATTTAAAATTTATTTTCTCTAATTAATTATCGTATTCTATGATAAAAGAATTTTTCTAAAGCCTTTCTATCACAGTTCTTAGCCGAGAAGTGATTTCATCTACTTCACCTTCTCCATTAATACCAAAATACTTATCCTTTTTTTGGTAATAACCCTTTAAAATAGAAGTTTCCTTATAATAAATGGCAATCCGGTTTGCGATTACGGCCTCATCGGCATCATCTTTACGGCCGGAGGTTTTTCCGCGTTCGAGCAGTCTCAAAATGAGGGTTTTATCATCCACCTCAAGAGCGATCATGGCCGCAACCTCGGTGTTTTTAGTGGCTAAAAGTTGGTCGAGCGCTTCGGCCTGAGCGGTGGTACGCGGAAAACCGTCAAAGATAAAACCGTTAACGCCCGTATTTTTTTCCACTTCGGCATTTAGCATTTTAATGGTCACTTCGTCGGGAACAAGCTGACCCTTGTCCATATACGATTTTGCCAAGGTTCCCAGTTCCGTTTTATTCTTAATATTATAACGAAACACATCTCCCGTGGAAATATGCACGAGATTAAATTTCATCTTTAATATTTCGGCTTGTGTCCCTTTACCGGCGCCGGGAGGGCCAAACAATACCACATTTGTCATCAGTCCGTTTTTTTAAGTTTATAAATCGAGTTGAGGTTACGCCCCAAGCCGTTATAATCCAACCCATAACCCACGATAAAATCGTTGGGAATCAAAAGGCCGGGATAATGTATTTTGTATTCTTTGGTGTATGCTTCGGCCTTGAAAAACAAAGTTGCAACACGATAATTTGCTATTCCGCCACTGGCAATCATATTGATCAGTTTTTCGAGCGTGTTACCGCTATCCACAATATCTTCAACAAAAATAATCTCTTGATCCTCCAGGTCAAAATCGAGCGCCATATGCGTCATGACCTCTCCCGTGCTTTCGGTGCCGTCATACGAACTCATTTTTACAAATTCTACCCGGCAATCACCTTCAAACCTGCTGATCAGAGCTGACGCAAAGCGAAAAGCACCATTGAGCACCACCACAAAAACGGGGGTTTTGCCGGCATAATCGGTATTGATTTTAACGGCCACCTGTTCGATGGCTTCGGTTATGGCGTTCGCCGAAATAGATTCTTCAAATGAAAGGTCATTTAATTGTATCATAATCAGTAAGCGTTGGGTTTTGGCGAAGATACACAAATATTGCTTTGCGGAAATACGATAGATCGCTTTTCAGCATGCAAAACCCTTCAATTTCAAGCGAAACCAGTACCTTTGCGGGATATTTAAAAATGGGCGAAAAAGGCCTGTTTTTAGCGTAAAATCGGCTTAAATGACACAATATTTTTCAACGGATTTTAAATTGGGCATTCTAGGCGGCGGTCAGTTGGGCAAAATGCTGCTTCAGGAAACGCGCAAGTTCGACATTCAGACGTATGTTCTTGATCCCAGCGAAGAAGCGCCTTCCCGGTTTGCCTGTAACCATTTTGAACAGGGGAGTTTACAGGATTTTGATACCGTTTATTCCTTCGGGCAACAAGTGGACGTACTCACTTTTGAGATCGAAACCATTAATGTGGAAGCGCTTGAAAAATTGGAAGCCGAAGGTGTAAAAGTATATCCCAGTCCGCAGACGCTGCGCGTGATTCAAGATAAAGGAATACAGAAAAATTTCTATGCTGAAAAAGGGATCCCAACTTCTCCATTTTCTATATATAATGACCTAAAATCACTTAAAACCGACCTAAAATCGGGTAAAATCAACCTCCCCTTTGTTTGGAAAAGCACGCAGGGCGGTTATGATGGAAAAGGAGTGAAAATCGTAAAAAAAGAG
>JBDNGW010000282.1:0-5237 GCA_041689735.1 Leeuwenhoekiella sp.
ACCGAATTATAGGCAGTTATTTTGTTTGACCACAAGGCGAAAAACGCAGGCATAGCCGTAGCTATGACGAGTATTTTCAACGCAGTGGGCGAGCAAAAGAACAAGTAGAAACGGGCAGGTTATTTCTATACAGATCCTTACTTCTTGCTCCTCTTTTTTTGGCATTCTGCTTTTTAGTAAAATTTTAATCACAAAGTTACATTTTTATTCATGAGGTTATAAGGTTTTGCAAAAAGTTCAACTTTTGTAGGATTGCCAGTATGAACACCAATTGTTTTGGATATGAAAACATTATGTAATCACTTTCAAGGCATCAAAAACCTTGCTCGAACCAATAACATGGATGTTCGAACAACCGATATGATTGTTGGGGTATTATACGGCACATCAAGTGAATTGAGCAGTCATTATAAGAAAATAAACATGGATTTCCCTGTTTTCGTAGATAAAGAATTTTGGCACAGACTTACCGTCCACGAAAATTTTTATCTAGAATTATCAAATGCTATAGGCGAAGTAGCTCTAGAAGTTGATGGGAGAAAACATCTTCAAAACGCTATTGATTCTTTGGCATTGGAAATTGAGGCTTTTTTAGGGGAAGAATAATAGGTATTCAAAAAAGAAATGATCGAATAGCCAATTTCTTTAGCAAGATTGACCGGAACTGCATTGCCAATCTGTTTGTATTGCTGTGATACCGAACCGGCAAATTCCCAATCATCGGGAAAGGTCTGGATTCGCGCATATTCCCTCACCGTAAATGGCCTGGTTTCATCTGGATGGCAACGTTCGGTCTGTTTTTGCGCAGGACTGCACATTAAGGTAAGACAAGGTTCATCCCAGCCTATCCTTCTTGCCATTCCTGTTTTGCCACCACCTAAATAAAAACTTTTTTGCATGTATTCCTTTTGGATATCCAACGGCAAATCCCTCCAATACCCTTTTGGAGGAACAAGATTTAAAACCTCTTTTTTATGATCGGGATAACTCGCACCTTTGGATTTTGGAACATTGGTTTCAAATAATTTGCCCTTTTTTAAAGCATCTTCCAGATTGTATATTTTTGCCGAAGGCTTTGGATATTCAAAATCGAGATCAATATCTTTACGCACACCCACTAAAATCAAACGTTCCCTTTTTTGTGGTACGTTGTAATTAATGGCCTTTAGAACTTGAACCGGTGTTGCCACATTGTAGCCTATTTCGTCGAGAATGGATATCATTCCCTCTAAGGTTCTTCCGTTATCGTGACTTAGCAACCCGCGCACATTCTCCCCGATACAGATCGCCGGATTTACTTCTTGAACAACCCTGGCAAACTCATAAAAAAGTGTGCCGCGCGCATCTTGAAGACCCAGTTTTTTCCCAGCATAGGTAAACGCTTGGCACGGAAAACCCCCAGTGACAACATCTATTTTATCATTATATTCCTGAAAATCGAAATTTCTGACATTACCTTCCAAAATATTCCATTTAGGCCTATTATCCCTTAGAGTCTGACAGGCCCATTTATCAATTTCATTAAGGGCAGCACATTTTAATCCCGCTTTTTCCATTCCCAATGCCAGGCCGCCTGCACCTGCAAAGAGTTCCAAAACGCTATATTCAGTATTGGGCTCCATGTAATTACTGCATTCTTCACTTTTTATATGATCTTGAAATTCTGGAAATATTTCCAGTTGCTTTTTGGTATAAACGCGATAATTGCTCATGGGTTCCTTAACGGCAGTTAATTTGCCTTAATTATCCCAACGTCTTAAAGTTTCCGTGTTTTTGTCAAGAATTTCAGCAGCTTCTGAAATCGTGTAAAACTCTTTAATAACCATAGTATACAACCTTATATATGGTTACAAAAATATATAAGTTCAATTAAATATATCCGTTTTTAGCCATTAAAAGTATTTTCCTTTTCAATATCACAAACCTTTATATTATCCTGAAAATTGGCATCATTCGTGCTGATTTTCAACTAAACATTGTTTTGAATTATAAAACTATAGTTGCAATTATTGTTTTGTCCCTGTCTTTTTCTGCCTGTAAAAAGATTACAAAGGCAACTGATTTTATTACCAAGCCTTCCGCAAGGGAAGTTTACAAACGTGAACTCGTCAAAGATTCATTGCTTTTTGACCGCTGGGAAAATGAATTTGCAATGGCAAAAAAGGATAGTGTTACTGCTAAACTTCCCTATGTTGAATCCGGCCGCTTCTGGAAAAACGATCTTTCTGCCAGCGGTTACACAATTTATCTTCAACAGGGCGAACGTTTTTATGCTGAAATACGTGCAAATTCAGTCGAAAACCGGGTGTTTTTGGCACTTTTTCAGTTTATAAAAGATTCGGTTAACCCATTAAAATTAGAGGTGGAAAACCTGCCCGGTGAAACCGAAATCCAGTTAAAAGTAAAGGCAACTGGCCATTATAAAATCGTTGTTCAGCCGGAAGTACAATCCAATACAGCTTTCGATCTGCTGTTATACCGTACTCCACTTTACGGTTTTCCCGTGGCCAAAAAGGGAAACGCTGCCATACAAAGTTTCTGGGGAGCCAATCGGGACGGCGGTAAGCGCAGCCACGAGGGACTTGATATTTTTGCGGATCGCGGTACACCGGTTCTCGCCGCTTCTGATGGTAGGATAAGCTCAACCGGTAACAGCGGGCTGGGCGGCAAACAGGTTTGGCAACGCTCCGGAATTTTTGGCAACACGCTATATTATGCGCATCTTGACAGTATTACCGCAACTGCTGGCCAACGCGTAAAAAAAGGAGATACATTGGGTTTTGTGGGCAATACCGGTAACGCGCGCACCACATCTCCCCACCTGCATTTTGGTATTTATCAACCGGGGCGCGGGGCTGTAAATCCGTTGCCTTATATTTTTGAAGGGACTGCTCCCATTCCGGCAAAAAACGACGAGATTACGGAACAATATGCCACGGTCATTTCCTCAATCGCGAATTTAAGGGGTTCCGCTTTCGCGAAAGCGCCAAAATTGGGACAGGGAAAACGGGGTGATACTTTAAAGATTTTAGGAAAAACGATGGATTGGTACCACGTGCGCACCGCGCAAAAACGCAGCGCTTATATTCATCAAAGTCTGGTGGAGTATTTAGTCAATTGACGCCTTTTTAGCCAAGGAAAACATATGCCCCTTTTCAAGAATCTCACAATATTCAATGATTCAAAGCGAAATTTCAATCATTACTCCCAACAACTCATTTCTTTTCATAATTCAGTCTCTCAATACAAATCCGCACATCCACCCGTCCTCAAATCCGCAAATCCTCAAATCCGCACATCAACAAATCCACAAATCCACTTCAACGAAGTAAACGGTTCAAAAGAAATCTTGCATTATACACCGGCTTATCCTTAACTTAACACGATTTACATACTTAATAAACACGTAATAGATGTCGATATTTTCCAAAGTAAAAAACACCATTGACCTGCTCAAGACCGTTGATCTTGATTCCCTCAATAAACTTTCTAAAAAAGTAGATCTCCCTGAGATGATGTCCACTGTGGGCAATCTGGATGACCGCCAGCTCAACGGACTCTTAAAAATGCTTAAGTCCAAGTCTAAAAAGGGTGAGCGTGAACTGCCTCCCGTAAACGGGGATTTTTATAACCTGGAACTCAAATTGACCAAAGAAGAGCGCGAAATACAAATGAAAATGCGCAATTTTATGGAAACGGAGGTAAAACCAATTGCCAATGAATACTGGAACAAAGCTGAATTTCCGCACCAGATCATACCAAAAATGGCCGAGCTCAATGTATGTGGCATCGCCTATGAAGGTTACGGTTGCCCCAATCAATCATTCATGATGGAAGGAATTCTGGCTATGGAACTGGCGCGTGTAGATGTTTCCATTTCCACATTTTTTGGTGTTCACAGTGGCTTGGCCATGGGCTCTATTTATCTCTGCGGAAGCGAGGAACAAAAGCAAGAATGGCTGCCTAAAATGCAAAAATTTGAAAAAATTGGAGCATTTGGTCTTACCGAACCGGAAGTGGGATCTGGCGTGGCCGGTGGTCTGGGCACAACCTGCAAAAAAGAAGGCGATGAATGGGTGCTCAATGGCCAGAAAAAATGGATCGGTAATGCCACTTTTTCAGACATTACCATAATCTGGGCGCGTGATCTAGATTCTGATCATGTGAAAGGATTTATCGTACGCAAAGAAAATCCAGGCTTTAAAGCCGAAAAAATGCCCAATAAAATGGCATTGCGTACCGTGCAGAATGCCATAATCACTATGACCGATTGCCGCATACCAGAAGCGGATCGCCTGCAAAAGGCTAACTCCTTCAAAGACACCGCAAAGGTACTGCGCATGACAAGGGCCGGAGTTGCCTGGCAAGCAGTGGGCTGCGCCCGGGGCGCGTATGAAGCTGCGTTGAAATATACCCAGAAAAGGGAGCAGTTTGGCCGGCCCATTGCCAGTTTTCAATTGATACAAAATCATTTGGTCGAAATGGTTTCTAACCTGACCGCCATGCAAACCTTGTGCTTTCGCCTATCGGAAATGCAGGACGCCGAAATTCTCAGCGATGAACATGCCTCGCTTGCCAAAGTATTCTGCTCCATGCACACTCGGGACGTGGTGAGCCGCGCGCGCGAAGTCATGGGCGGTAACGGAATTCTACTGGAATATGATGTGGCCCGTTTTGTGGCCGATGCCGAAGCGATATATTCTTATGAGGGAACGAAAGAGATCAATTCGCTGATCGTGGGAAGAGCCATTACTGGATATAGTGCTTTTGTGAGTTGATTCCAGAATTCTATATCAGGTTTTCCAAAGTTCCAAAGTTACAAACTTTGGGAAAGCGCACTTGATCTGGTTCGTACATGCTGCGCGGACTCATTGTCTGTGGCGCATGTTGTACCCTAAGTTTTGGTGCGGTTTTCATTTGCGCGACATTCGATTTATGATAACAAATAGCCGCAGCATAAGAGAATCATTGATAAACATTTCTACAACATCTGCAAAAATGATATGATCTTTAAGAGCTTGTTTAAATCTGCCAGTCAGAGGCATGACAGACAGGTTTAAACAAGCTCTAAATAGAATGTTCCCATAGTTGGACTGGGCACTCCTAATTGAAAATGTCAAATTTTTACTTTAATTGTTAAAAAACGCTTATAATCAATCATTTATTGGCTAAAAGCTAAGTAAATTTTAAGACTGCTTTCACGCATGTACATTATTTTTAAAGGTAATTTTATGTAT
>JBDNGW010000283.1:0-2600 GCA_041689735.1 Leeuwenhoekiella sp.
AAAGTCCAATTCTTGGAAAACCGGATCAAATAAGAACTTTTGATATATTTTATCCTATTGAAATTCAGTTGATTACAATTACGAGATTGATCCTTTTTAAGACGATTCAGCACGTTTTATAGTATTCGGAGTGGACTCAATTTTAGATATAAAAACCCATTTTTAATGGTTTTTGACGCGTTTTTTCTTTTGAAGTAATCCAGATTTAAGAAAATCATCTTCTATGTTATGAGATCTTAAACCCCGCAGGTTTTTAAAGTCAATTTATTGTTACGGGTATTTAAAGGTCTGCCATTACCGATTTTCCGCACTCTTCAGTTATAGGTTTGTCCTCAGTTGATTAAGGTTTTTAGCATTTCAATTGAAGATAGAATCCGTTAACGCTTAGATAATTTGGGTAATACTGTGCTTACTTTTTTTTAACCAAGTAGCTTTGATGGCTTAACGTTCTTAGAGATGTGACTGGATAGTTTTGTAATCGAAACAAACCAAAACATATCTAGTGATGAAAAAAGTACACAAACTGATTTTTAACTGCCTATTAATGTGCTCCGTGGGAGCCTTCTATAATTCCTGCGATGGCGAAGACGGCCTGGACGGGATAAATGGAGAAAACGGAAGCAATGGAGAAAATGGTACGAACGGCGAGGATGGAAAGGATTTCACGCCAGTTCCAGGCATGTTTTCAAATAAATCGAACATGGAGCCGCTCGTGGCCATGATGCCACAGTTCAACTATGTAAAAGCCTACTCACTGCTGAGCTCATCGGACACCTTGAGCAACGATTTTAAACTCGTGGGCGCACAGGATGGTGCCGGACTTTTAAAGGATCCCGATAGTGACGGTTACCTGTACATCGTAAATGCGGAAGACGCGTATGCCGTATCGAGGATCAAACTGGATAGGGAACTCAATCCCATTTCTGGCGAATGGCTGCTCAACTCGAGCGTGGCAGATTTTGCACGGCAATGCTCCGGCACCATGTGGGAAGCCGCGATTCACGGGGGTTCCAAAGACCTTTTTCTTTCGGCTTCGGAAAGCATAAACAACGACGTAAAAGGTATAGATCCATACGTGGAAACGCCAACTCCGGGAGCTGATTTTGGACTGGATGCACTGGGAGAGTTTTCTTGGGAAAATGCGGTGCCTTTACCACAGGGAAGCTATGCCGGCAGAACCGTAATAATTGGAGGTGACGATGATTCCAGTGGTTCCGAAGGTCAGGTGACCTTATATTATTCAGAAAATGGCGATGCAGATCTGGAGAATGGAAATATTTATGTGCTGAAATTCAAGCAGATTTCCGGTGGGTTTACAGCGCCCAATGAGAATGGTGATGTGGATCCAATTATCCTCGATGCGGAAGAAGGCGTGATCTATAATGAAAGCAAGCTGGACCGTGCGGTGACCTACGATGTGGAATTTGTCGAAATCCCGAACGGGAAAGATATGACCAAAGATGAAATGGAAGATGCCTGCGTTGCAGCTGGTGCTTCCGCATTTATGCGTGTTGAAGATGTAGATTACCAGAAAGGTTCTGATGCCAATGGGCGAAATGTATATTTTGCCGTTACCGGAAGAGGCCCAGGCCGTGGGACGTATAACGACTGGGGTACGGTTTATAAACTGGAACTTGATGAAGAATCTCCACTGAGCGGAAAACTTACCCAAGTGGTAAGCGGAAACACAGATAGTAATAATGCCGATGGAAACCTCTCCGTACTGCAAAGCCCGGATAATATCTGCGTGACCGAAAACTTTATATACTTTCAGGAAGATCCCAATTCTTTCTCACGGAACCATGCGGCCTATATTTATCAAAGCGATCTAAATGGCAATAATGCGCGCGTGGTGCTCGAACTTGTGATCCGCCAGGATCTTTCTCAGGAAGGCAGCGTAGGCTATAGCGGGGAATTTGGAGCCTTGACCGATGTTTCAGAAAAGGTAGGCGTGCCGGGGACTTTTATGCTCAACCTACAGCCGCATTACTGGAAAGATGATAGCTTTAAGGGCCGCGACGGCGATATTAATTCTTCCTATGAAGATAATCAAGGTGGACAGATTGTTCTGCTACAAGGCCTTCCTCGTTAATATCTCATCAATAATTTATCAAAAAGGCCTCCGCTAAGGGGGCCTTTGCATTCATATCATCTTATGAAAAAAACGGACATACTTTGTTTTTTACTTTTTTCTAGTATAATTGTACTAGAATCCTGCAAAAATCGGCAACAGGAAGAAATCGGCACTTTAATACCCAATTGGGACTACGCGCACGATTTTTACCTTAAAAATATAATAGCTACCGATGCGTATTTGGATTCACTGGGGCAGGTATCCATAAGAAGTGCACAGGCGAAAGATTATTTTATAAAGGCGCGCAGGGCTTTCAAAAGGGCGGAACCTTACGCGTCGTACCTAAATCCAGAAGTGGGACATCGCGCAAATGGGCCCGCCCTGCCCGTATTTGTAGAAGATACGGAACGCGTGATGGAACCTCTGGGTCTTCAGAAAATTGAAGAGTCTATTTACGAAGCTGAAGAAAATCAAGCGGTAGTAGATCGTGAACTGCACCTTACCCGTGGCCTTATCAATGTTCTTA
>JBDNGW010000284.1:0-7833 GCA_041689735.1 Leeuwenhoekiella sp.
CAGACTGGATAGTTGGGTTCGCAGTCTGTTTTTCAGCTATTTTGGGTGGTAATTCTTCGCTTTTGGGAGATTCCTGCTGTGGTTGGGATGCTACCGGTGCGCTTGATTTAACGGGGATTTCCTCCGGATTCGGCTGATTTTCGACTTGTTTTACCTGTTTTTCCTCGTTTTTGGGAACCATCGGCGTGCTTTGCTGAAAATGGTCTGAGCCAATTATAAAGTGTTCAGACTTTTTTTTTTCTCCATCAAATGTGATGGAGGCAAGCTGCATGAGGCAAAGTTCTACAAGCAGTCTCGGGTTACGGCTGGTTCTGTATTTGAGATCGCAGTCATTTGCGATTTCCAAGGCTTTCAAAAGAAAATCCATTCGCGTCTTTTGGGCTTGCTCATGGTACTTTTTCTTGGTCTGATCACCTACTTCCAACAGGCTTATCGTTTCGGCATTTTTACTGACCATAAGGTCCCTAAAGTGTGACGCCAGCCCCGATATAAAGTGGTGGGCGTCAAACCCGCGAGAGAGGATATCGTTAAAATTCAGCAATAACTGCGGAATATTATTATCCAGCAGCAGATCCGTAATTTCAAAAAAGGTATCATAATCCAGTACGTTCAGGTTTTCGGTAACTGCTTTGCGCGTGAGGTTTTTGCCCGAAAAACTCACTACCCGGTCAAAGGTGGATAGCGCATCCCGCAGGGCGCCATCTGCCTTTTGGGCAATGATTTGCAGGCCTTCTTCCTCAGCTTCAATACCTTCTAACTTTGCGATTTCCATTAGGTGCTCCCTGATGTCCTTAACGGTAATCCTTCGGAAATCAAAAATCTGACAGCGCGATAGGATCGTGGGGATGATTTTGTGCTTTTCGGTAGTGGCGAGAATAAAGATCGCATGTTTTGGCGGTTCTTCAAGTGTTTTCAGAAAAGCGTTGAAAGCAGCCTGAGAGAGCATGTGCACCTCATCGATAATGTATACTTTATAATGACCCACTTGAGGAGGAATACGTACCTGATCGATCAGGTTCCGGATATCATCGACCGAATTGTTTGACGCGGCATCAAGCTCAAAAATGTTAAATGCATAATCTTCATTTTCCCTGACCTTTTTTCCGTCAGGCTGTGAGGAATCAGCTTCTTGATTGATTTTTTTTGCCAGGATCCGGGCGCATGTCGTCTTGCCCACCCCACGCGGACCGGTAAACAGCAACGCCTGCGCCAAGTGATCATTTGCGATGGCATTCTCCAGGGTATTTGTGATGACCTGCTGACCCACCACATCCTTAAAGGTTGCAGGGCGGTATTTTCTTGCCGATACTATAAAATGCTCCACGGGATCTAGATTCTAACTGCTGAAATTAATGCGCTGCAAAGATAAAAATTGAAGTCCACATAAAGCTTTTATACCGATTTTTAGTTACGATCATTTATTAACAAAACCCAAATAAAGTATGGTCGTGCGCTTATTTTTTCCTTTACCTTTGCTTAAAAGCAGGCCGCCCTATCGTTCCACAAGCATTCTTAGGAATTCAGTGGGGAGGAAAGTCCGGACACCATAGGGAAGCATAGCGGCTAACGGCCGTCATCCCGATCCCGATAGCTATCGGGATCGGGATAGGACCAGTGCAACAGAAAGAATGTACAGATCATGCTGTAGTGAAACCAGGTAAACTCTATGCGGTGCAATGCCATGTATACCGGTTTTTAAGCGTTCCCGCGCGATGCCGGAGGGTAGGCAGATAGAATGTATGGGCAACCATGCATCCAGATAAATGATAGGGATCCCAATTCTGTCCAGATAGTATCGGGATCGGAACTGGGCTACAGAATCCGGCTTATAGGCTTGCTTTTTTCTTTTTTTTTAAGGCTGAAATAGTCCTAATGCGTTAAAGGCACCAATCAGATTTTTGAGGGAATCGAAGGGTGTTTTTTCTACTTAGAATTGTCATTATTATGATTTTCAGCATATTATTGACCACTTTTTTGTTGATTTCCATGCAGTTGAAATGAAAATCAAATCGAAAATAAATTTATTCTTGGCAGAGAAGGTGAATTTAAACTTAAAGCTTTCCAAGGAAGTCATTGAAGCTATGTTAGTAAAACTGAAATATGATCTGAAACGGCTGTTTTCAAATGAACCGGGAAGTTTCTTCTGAAAATATTCAGTTATATTACTTTAATTGATTTTTTAGGGTAAGAATTAGGTCGGTTCACAAAGCAGGTTTGCCCAGTTTATAGCATCTTCCATATTCTGAAAAACGCGAAACGGCTTGGCCATGAAATTCTTTTCGAACTCTGCATTTAAAATTGAAATTTTTCCAGTGGCAACTATAGCGACTCCTTTGAGAATACTGGAAAATTCGAAATATTTATATGCCATTGGATTTACATTATATCCCAGAGAACGGTCTGAGATATATACATAGGGCTTATCATTGAAGTACGCGGTAAACACTTCCTTATAAAGCGCAAAATGCTCTTGATCTATGGTAATGCCTTCGCGCACATTGACGACCACATACTTTTCAAAAAATTCTATTTTGGCAAAATCGAGCCTTATAACTTTTGCTGCGATCATTGGGGTTAGATTTATAGTTGCTCCTCTTGGAAAATAAATGCACGCTGTACAAATTTTCAAAATAGGGTTTAAAACGCTCAACTCCCATAATTTTGAGATATTTAGGTTATTATTAAGAACGATTTTTCAATTTGCCAAAGAAACTGAAGGCGCTGCTGCCATAATTTCTGACTTCATTAAAATTGATATGCTTTGATAAATCAGTATGTTTACTGTGTTCTATGACAAGCATTCCACCTTCCTTTAAGAGATTTTTCTCAAAAACCAAGTCGATGATGGAGAGAAAAATAGATTGATCAAAATCATAGGGCGGATCTGCAAAGATGATGTCAAAAGTTAACGAAGTGAACTTTAAATAGTCAATAACATCAGACTTTATTGCTTCTATGGGCATTTCGAGATTTTTTGCAGTTTCTGAAATAAAACGTACACAACCGCTGTTTTCATCGACTGCAATCACTGCCGGGGTGCCGCGGGAGGCGAACTCAAAGCTTATATTGCCCGTTCCGGAATAAAGATCCAGTACATCTACCTGACTGAATATATAATGATTTCGTAAAATATTGAAAAGAGATTCCTTCGCTCGGTCTGCGGTGGGGCGTACCGGTAGTTTTTGTGGTGTGATGATCTTTCGGCCTCGATGGGTTCCGCTTATAATTCTCATAAAATGGTCAATAAATTTCTAAAAAAAGACGTTTTTAAGCACTGACAAGGGCTTTTTTCGCAAGCTTTATGTGCCTAATGTAGGTGTGCGTTAGTTGGTAGAGTTCTCCTTTCATGTCTAATTGTCCCTGTATGACCAAAGTGTCGCTATTGGGATCAAAATTGAGCTGTTCATAACAGAAAAGTATATGATATAAGAAATCCTCGGCATGTGCATAGGTAAATGAATTGGCAAGCAATATTTTTTTACCATCATGGGCAACAATGTCAAAATTTTCATTGCATAAGTTGACAACTACCTGTTTTTGTGATGTATTGGCATCATTAAGCACTTCTTTGATGAATACAGTCATGTGGTGGTGATAGCTGAAACTTCCAAAACGATCAAAGAAAAAATTATTGATATTTGCAAAAGGGATGTAAATAACAATAAGTCCGTAGGCTTTGATCTCATCATAAACGATAAAATCTGTACTTAAAATCTTCGTATTGTATTTTAAGTAATCCGTAAGGCGCTCCGGGTCAAAAAGTGCTGAGGGCACTATGGTAAAGAGTTCGTTACGATACACCACTTTAATGGCGTTGAAACTTTTGGAAATATTATTATGATCCTCAAAGACCTGTTCTATTTCACCTAATACTTTATCGGGACTAGTAGCATTTTCTATGGTATGCGCAAAGATGTTATTATAATTGCCTGTATTTTTATCTTGGGCATAAAACGAAAATCCATCCAAGCTGACTTGGATGGATAGAGTTTCATTGTATGTATGTTCTTCTAGATTAATTGTCTTCATTGTCGCCGTAACTCTTTGGCCAGTTTCCAGCTGTTTTTACTTCGGTCATGGAACCCATCCTAATATAGGCACCATTCACCCCATCTACTGAGATCACTTGCTTTTCCTTATTGATATAGTCTTTGGGCTGATCTTGAAGTAATACCTCCTTAGCTACTTTTGCTTCAAAAACAGGGATTCTAGTATCATTGCTCATAATATTGCCCGCGTCCATTTCAAATTTGGCATCAGTTCCCGGTACATTCATCATGGTTTTATAACGATCTGTATTTCCAAATAGGGAATCTTTAACCGGTTTTGTACCCAGCGTATCTGTAAGTATCACTTCTTTATACATATCCACTCTGTAAGCATTCGTTCTTTCTTCATCCAGAACAGTAGTGTCCCTTCGCTGGGTAATTGTAAATTCCGCGGTGTCAATAAAACGCTCCAACTCATCAAAGTTTTTGGCAAATTTACCGGTAACTTGTTTGAATGCAAGCTGTGAATCACGAATGTCTATAAGTTTGTTAATGGCCTGCTGATAGCGTACTTGCTTAAGATCATTGAATTTTACCTCTCCGAAAACAGAGTTAAAAAGTAGGTAGCCTAGCCCCACGATTATAATCCAAAGGACTATTTGAATAACGATTCTCATTCGATAATTGGTTTTAAGAGTTAATTTAGGTTATAGACAAATCTACAAATTTTTTTCAATCGTTCACAGATTATCCCAGAAATTCCTTATTATCTTTACCTTAATCAAAAATATACACCATTCTGGACCAACATCTATTTTACCGAAAACTGAAAGAAGACTTCGTACATACCCCTACACAAAAGCAGGATATCGTGCTCCAACAACTGAGTGATTTTGTACTTCAGAAGAGCAATAATACTATTTATCTGCTTAAGGGCTACGCAGGTACGGGAAAAACATCTATTATAGGGACACTGGTAAAAAACCTCTGGCAGGTAAAAATGACCTCTGTGCAAATGGCGCCTACCGGTCGCGCTGCAAAGGTAATAAGCAGTTATAGCGATACGCCCGCACAGACCATTCACCGAAAGATTTATTTCCCGAAAAAGGAGCGGGGAGGGGCAATTTCCTTCAGCCTGCAGCGCAACCGCCACCGTAATACCTTATTTATAGTCGATGAAGCCTCGATGATACCGGATACAAATTCAGATTCCAAGTTATTTGAAAACGGATCGTTGCTGGATGATCTCATGCACTACGTCTACAGCGGCCATAATTGCAAATTACTGCTCGTGGGGGATGATGCCCAGTTGCCGCCCGTAAAACTGGAGCTCAGCCCTGCGCTGGATGCTAAAACACTCCGTTTGCAATTTAACAAAGAAGTCGCTGGCGTAGAGCTTGACGAGGTCATGCGCCAGGCCGAAACCAGTGGGATACTAAAAAATGCAACGCGCATACGCGAGTTTATAAATGACGGCCTATATCAGGATTTTAAATTTGATCTTGATGGGCAGAACGATGTGGAGCGACTTAGCGATGGTTATGAGATTATGAACGCGATTGATGATTCTTACGGGCAAAATGGTAATGAAGGCACCGTGATCATTCTGCGTTCAAATAAACGCGCCAACCTTTACAACCAGCAAATACGGGAGCGCATCCTATTTAAAGAGGAAGAAATAA
This sequence comes from Leeuwenhoekiella sp., assembly GCA_041689735.1. Classification (GTDB taxonomy): domain Bacteria; phylum Bacteroidota; class Bacteroidia; order Flavobacteriales; family Flavobacteriaceae; genus Leeuwenhoekiella. The sequence continues at coordinate 5,672 of JBDNGW010000284.1, forward strand.
GCCCTGGAGATTACCTTATGGTGGTAAAGAACAATTATTTTTGGTTAGATGCGAAAAGTGAGGCAAGCTTTATCGCAAATGGAGATATTATCCAGGTGCTTGAGATTTTTAGTATCAAAGAACTTTACGGTTTCCGCTTTGCGGAAGTAAAGGTGCAAATGACCGATTATCCAGATTTAAAGCCCTTTGAAACCGTGCTGATCCTCGATACGCTCACGACAAACACGCCCTCGTTGCCCTATGAAGAGAGCAACAAACTCTATCAGGAAGTGATGAAGGATTATGCCGAAGAAACTTCAAAATACAAGAAGTTCCTCAAGGTAAAAAACAACACCTTTTTTAATGCACTGCAGGTAAAATTTTCCTATGCCATTACCTGTCACAAATCGCAGGGTGGACAGTGGGAGACCATTTTTGTAGAACAGCCCTATCTGCCTAACGGAATGGACAAGGATTACCTACGCTGGCTCTATACCGCGGTCACCCGAGCCCGAAAAAAGCTGTATCTTATAGGTTTTAAGGATGAGATGTTTATAAAAAATTAACATGGAAACCAGCTGGTTATTAAGCGCTGCTTTGGGAATAGGATTGGCCACAGCCGTAGGTTTCAGGGTGTTTCTGCCCTTATTGTTCTTAAGTCTGGCGGCACGTTTTGATATAGTTCCCATTGCGGAATCCTGGGTTTGGGTTGGCAGTCTGCCAGCGCTTATTCTATTGGCCACTGCGAGTGCGGTCGAGATTTTGGGCTATTATATTCCGTGGTTGGATAATGTGCTTGACACCCTTACGGTGCCTTTGGCAGGGATTGCCGGGACTTTGGTACTGCTGGCAACTATGATAGATGTAGATCCCTATATCTCGTGGTCACTGGCCCTAATTGCCGGTGGTGGTACCGCCGCGCTGATCGCTGGCAGTACCACCACCGTACGTGGCGCTTCTACCGCGACTACCGGAGGCTTGGCAAATCCTGTGGTTTCTACCGTGGAAACGGGCGTGTCAACTCTGGTTTCCCTAACGGCCATTTTTGTGCCCGTTATTGCAATAATCCTTTGTATTATTGTGGTTTATTTTATATTCAGAATGTGGAAACGCATTAAAATCAGAAAGAGAAAAAATTCAACGAAAATTTGATTTAAACAATCAAACCTAATCAAACCTATTTTTGATGCTTAAAACCATTGCCATGATCCCAGCGCGTTACGAAGCTGCGCGTTTTCCCGGAAAGCTCATGCAAGATCTATGCGGACAACCCGTTATTGTACGTACTTATGATGCCGCAGTGGCCACGGGGCTTTTCCACGAAGTATACGTGGTTACAGATAGTGAAATCATTGAAAAAACAATACAGGAACATGGCGGTCAAGCGATACGGAGCCAGAAAGAGCATGAGTGCGGTAGCGATCGCATCGCAGAGGCCGTAGCATCCATGGATATTGATATCGTGGTGAATGTACAGGGAGATGAGCCGTTTACCAATGAAGAGGATATGGCGCGCGTCCTACTGGTTTTTGAAGGAGCTGACGCGCATAACATAGATCTTGCTTCCATTATGACGCCCATGTTGGGACTGGATGAGATCAACAATCCCAATAATGTCAAAGTGATCGTGGATCAGCATGATTTTGCCCTTTATTTTTCCCGGGCCGCCGTTCCCTTTCCACGGGATATGGATGCGGGCGTGATTTACTACAAACATAAAGGAATTTATGCCTTTAGAAAACAGGCAATTATCGATTTCGCCAAACTGCCCATGCGACCGCTGGAAGCTTCTGAAAAAATTGAATGTATCCGTTATCTCGAATACGGCCGTACCATAAAAATGGTGCGCAGCGATAGTCCGGCGCTGGGGATTGATACTTTAGAGGATCTTGAAGAGGCGCGTAGGGTTTTTAGGAACAAGGCATAATTATTTGATTAGTGTTTTATAAAGGATTAAAGACCGCTTCGCTGAAAGATAAAAGATAAAAGACAGAAGATCTGCATGTACCTATCGGATCATCATAAACTATCTTTGATAATCAGTTTCAAACAATTCTTGATTTCAATAGTCCAAAAAACAAGCTCAAAACATACGCATAACTTCTATTCTTGACTGGTAAAAAATCCCTGAGGATTTGTAATACTGTTCTTGCACAATAACAACAAGGAATGAGAATAAAAAA
>JBDNGW010000285.1:0-13292 GCA_041689735.1 Leeuwenhoekiella sp.
AATGCATAGTTATATTGGAGATAATATTCTGTGAATCATTGTTTTAAAAATGTTATTTTTTTAAACAGGCAGATAAACCCCTCCGCCTATCGGCACCTCCCCTTGAAAATAAGGGGAGGAACTACGGAACATCATTCTTCTTGAAATTAAAGTATGAAACTATCTACTGACCTCTGCAGTATTATATTGCCTCCGGGGAAGCTCACGAGGCATTTAGACAGGGATTTTTTACTTTGATAAGCGGGCTTCGGAAATCACAACTCAGATCCCGCTGATCCTTGTGGTTAGAGGGATCAACGGGATTAATACTATTATCCATTTTAAATTCAATGCTTCGCAACTTTTTAAAATAAAGTTGTATTGCTAAAAAATCGGGTAAAATGAGCGAAAATCGCTCAAATCAACCGATTTTTCAATTTTTGAGCCTTTTTGTTACGCTTCCACGGAATACATCTCGTCGCGCTGTTGCTTTATTTTGTCGTCGTTCATATAATCGTCAAAGCTCATGTACCGGTCAATGACCCCTTTTGGCGTGAGTTCAATTATACGATTACCAACGGTCTGTGCAAACTCATGGTCACTTGTGGTAAGCATCAGCGTGCCCTTAAAGTTCTTTAGGCTATTGTTTATCGCTGTGATAGATTCAAGGTCTAAATGGTTTGTTGGCTCGTCAAACATGAGCACATTGGCGCGTTGCATCATCATTCGACTTAACATGCAGCGCACTTTCTCACCACCAGAAAGCACATTGGAAGTTTTTAATGCTTCCTCGCCAGAGAAGATCATCTTCCCCAGAAAACCGCGCAAATAAACCTCTTCACGTTCCTGTTCGGTCTTTGCATATTGTCGCAACCAATCTACCAATGTAAGATCATTTTCAAAATAACTATGGTTATCAAGGGGAAGGTACGCATGGTTTGTGGTTACGCCCCAATCATACTTTCCTTCAAGCGCGGTCTGGTTGCCGTTTATGATCTCATAAAAAGCGGTGGTGGCGCGGCTATCTTTAGAAAAAAGGATCACCTTATCACCTTTGGCCAGGTTTATGCTCGCTTTTTGAAAAAGAATTTCCCCGTCGATAGAGCTTGCAAGTTTATCCGTATTGAATATCTGATCGCCGGCTTCCCGTTCGCGCTCAAAAATAATTGCCGGATAACGGCGGCTAGAGGGTTTAATTTCCTCGATATTAAGCTTTTCTATCATCTTTTTACGCGATGTGGCCTGCTTGCTCTTGGCCACGTTTGCGCTGAAGCGAGCTATAAATTCCTGCAGTTCTTTTTTCTTCTCTTCGGCCTTTTTATTCTGGTTGGTACGCTGGCGCATTGCAAGCTGTGACGATTCATACCAGAAGGTATAATTACCACTATAATGGGTAATTTTTCCGAAGTCGATGTCAGAAATATGGGTGCAAACTGCATCCAGAAAGTGACGGTCATGCGACACAACTATCACGCAGTTCTCATAGTTTGCCAAAAAGTTTTCCAACCAGTTAATGGTGTCATAATCCAGGTCATTTGTGGGCTCATCCATGATCAGTACATCGGGATTGCCAAAAAGTGCCTGAGCCAGCAAAACGCGTACTTTATGTACATTGTCAAGATCTTTTACCTGCGAGTAATGCAGATCTTCGGTAATGCCAAGATTAGAGAGCATTGCAGCAGCATCGCTGTCGGCATTCCAGCCGTTCATTTCTTCAAATCGTACCTGCAATTCCCCAATACGGTCTGCGTTCTCATCGCTATAATCTGCATAAAGGGCATCCATTTCGGTCTTGATCTTATGCAAGGGCTTATTGCCCTGAAGCACGGTTTCCAGAACGGTAAAATCATCATAGGCATAGTGATCTTGCTCCAAAACAGACATGCGCTTACCAGGTTCTAGGTTTACATGTCCAGAGGTAGGATCTTCCTTGTCAGAAATGATTTTTAAAAAGGTAGATTTACCGGCGCCGTTTGCCCCGATGATCCCATAACAGTTGCCTTGATTGAAGGATACATTGACCTCGTCAAATAAAACGCGCTTGCCGAACTGAACGGAAAGATTAGATACTGATAACATGGCTGAATTGGATTTTTAAAAGATTGGCAAAAGTACTTAAAGTTGTGGACAACTAAAAAGATTAACTTTTAAAAAGTATCTTTTAACGAGGGCTTAACAGCACTTTTGCTTAACGCTATTATATTTGATTTTCATTTATTGCAGCCCTAATTTATTTATGTTTTACAGATATTTTCTATCGTTTTTACTATTTGCATTGCTGCTGAGTTGTGAAAACGCTCCAGAAAAGGCGAAAGAGGGTACCTGGTTTGGCGGTCAGATTTTAAACCCAGTGGGTAGTTTTATAATTTTAAGTAAAGGTGATAAAATCATTGCCGAATCCGAACTCAATGCAAACAACCGTTTTCTTACCGAAATACCCGATTTTCAGCCTGGTATTTACGAATTTTCAAACCAGGAAAGACAGCTTGTTTATTTAACATCTGGAGATAGTGTAATTATGCGGGTAAATACCTTAGAATTTGACGAAAGCCTTACCTATTCTGGTTTCGGCGGCGCCAAAAATAATTTTATGATCCATCTTTTTCTGATGAATGAAAAGGAAAATGAACAAATGGCGTGGAATGCAATTTATCATGAAACCCCAAAAAGATTTGAACGTTATCTTGACTCGTTGCAGCGCATTAGAAACAAGCGCTGGGAGATGTTTAGAAAATTGCACCGTACGGAAGATGATTTTGTAAAAATTGCCAATGCCATTATCAATTATGATATTTATGCACGCAAAGAAGTCTATCCGCTCACTAATTTTGTGCCCTCAAAAATGCAACTGCTTCAAGAGATTCCCAGAGATTTCTACGACTACAGAAATTACGTTTCCTTTAATGAGGAGCAGTTTTTGCCATTATATTCCTATCAGCGCTTTTTGTTCAACTATTTTAATCAAGCTGCATTTAAAAAATATGGGCAAGAATTACCCTACGATCCCCAATCCCTGATCCATAATTCAATTGAATTGAAACTTATCGATTCCACAATTTCCAATAATGCGATCAAGAGTTTTTTATTGACCCGCAACATCCGCAATTTTCTATCCAACAGCAATGATAAGAATGGTAATGAACAGATTTATGACCTGTATGTGAAGTTCATAACTTCAGGAACGGATAAAAAGGACATCGCGGATCTTTATAAGCGCAATCAAAATCTTGAATCTGGGAAACAGGTGCCTCAAGAAATAATGATAAATGCACAATTTCAAGAGCATCCGCTACGCTCGCTCATTTACCAGAAACCTACGATTCTCTATTTCTGGTCTTCAGAAAATAGGAACCATTTAATAAGAGCTCATATTAAAGCACAAAAACTAAGGGAACGTTACCCACAATATACTATACTTGATCTTAATATAGATATAGACCGTGATATCTGGCTCGAGACTTTAGAAAATCAAGGTTATGACAAGCAATATTCTTATCAGTTTAAAGACGAAACTGAGAAAAGGAGAAAAGATTTTTCTATCAATAATATTTTAAAAACAGTTGTGCTTGATAAAAATGGTATTATTTTAAACGCGCATGCCAATATGTTCAGTTCACGATTTGAAAGTGAACTGCTGGGCTATTTGAATAAGACGGATTAGAATACTTCTATTGTTTTTTTTACAGATTACAACAAAAAAAAGAGCCGTTATAAGCTCTTTTGTGTTCGCAATACGGTTCAGAAATATTAAGCGTCCAGGCCTTTTTTGTAATCAGCTAAAAACTTCTCAAGGCCTATGTCTGTAAGTGGGTGCTTAAGCAACCCTGTAATCGTATCAAGACCCCCGGTCATTACGTCTGCGCCTAATTTAGCGCAATCTATAATGTGCATGTTATGACGTATGGAAGCTGCTAAAATCTCGGTTTCGAAGGCATAATTATCAAAAATCAAACGTATTTCAGCAATCAGGTTGAGCCCATCTGTGGAAATATCGTCAAGTCTACCTATAAAAGGAGAGACATAATTAGCGCCTGCTTTAGCAGCAAGTAAAGCTTGCCCAGCGGAAAATATAAGCGTACAGTTGGTACGAATCCCTTTATCGCTAAAATATTTCAAGGCTTTTACACCATCTCTTATCATTGGTATCTTTACCACGATCTGATCGTGAAGGGCGGCAAGTTCCTCTCCTTGTTCGACCATTCCGTCAAAATCCGTTGCAGTAACTTCTGCGCTCACATCGCCATCTACAATTTTGCAAATGTCAACATAATGCTTTAATATATTATCGTGACCGGAAATACCTTCTTTGAACATCAATGAAGGGTTGGTGGTCACTCCATCAAGTACGCCAAGTTCTTGGGCTTCTCTTATCTGATCGAGATTTGCAGTATCTATAAAAAATTTCATGTTATATATCTTTATTTATTGGTTGACAAATTATTCTTTGTAAAAATAAGAATTTATTCCTTAAATAGCTGAAACTGCAAGCCAATTCTATAAGAAGAAAAGTAATTTCAGGTTAAAAAAATGTTAACTAATCCTATTAACCAAGTAGCAAATTAGAGTCAATTTGTAAAGGACTAATCAAATGATAGATTCAATTATATCTATTTTAACCGTCATTTTAAAATAATACTTTTGGATGGTATTTCAATTTTAAGAATATTGTAAAGTATTTTGATAATAATCAATAGCAGATTTCATTAATTCTTTTAATTCTGAACTGATGTAACTTTTATCAGAATTATAATCAAAACGCATCAATTTCATTCCAAAGTCAGTGCTAAATTGACTTAAAAAATCTATATCTTTTAGAATCTGTAAAAAATGCGTGTATGTGGCTCTTAATTCAGAATATTCTAAGGTTTTAGTGGATTTTACTTGAAGTTCCTTCAATCTACTTATTTGGTTTCCTGTAGCCTTTTTCATTTTCGCTAGAATTATTTATTCGTAAATTTAATGTATTTCTGAGAGTATGTAGCTCTGATTTTATGGAATCAATCTTTTTCCTTAGAAATTGAGCATTTTCTTTATGAGCCGTAATCACTTGTTCTAATTGAATTTTATTCAATTCTAAAGGTTTTTCTAATTCAATCTTAGAGGTGGAAATAGTTTGAACAGCTAAAATTATAAGAGTTATTACTGATAAGCTAACAGATACTAGTAGGGCTATGTTATTGTTTTTTCTTGATTTACTAAAATGGTCAATACTTTCTTCAGCCAAAGCAACTGTTGATCTATTTGACTCTATTGCGGTTCTGAGAGCTTCCATCTCGACAGGAAATTTTTCTATTTCTCTTAAGTACTGTAAAAACTGGAGATTTTATTCTTTATCGTCTTTTTTTTCAACCATCACTCAATTTTAATTTATCAAATATAATTTTTACGATTTATAAATGAAAACGCCTCCTTAAATTGATGCAACAATTTTTTTATTTTGTGACACTTAAATTACAACTTATAATGATTGAGCAACAGGCGCTCATATATTTTGCTGGGCAGAACACCTTTGAGAAAAACAGAAAATTTTTGCATAAAGGCACCCACTTTATAATGTACTTTGGGATTGTCAGTGTTCATTATTGCATGTACCGCTTCCGCCATCAGGTTGGGCGATTGCCCATCATCAACATGTTCATCCATCATTTTTAATGATTTTCCGTAGTTTTCAGCATAGGGAGATTGCTCGTTTAAAGGAACCTGGTAACGACCAGATGCGATATTCGTCGCAAAATCACCAGGGACAACAGTTGTGACTTTTATATTGAATTTCCTTAACTCCATACGCAGTGCTTCAGTAGTAAGACCCAGCGCCCCTTTTGTAGCAGAATAAGCGCTTCGGAAGGGCAAACCCATAAACCCGGCGATTGAGGTCACATTAATGATCATCCCGCTTCCCTGCTGCCGCATTGTGGGCAGCACCGATTTTATTACGTTGATCGGACCAAAATAATTGGTCTCAAAAATCGACTTAAGTTCGCTTTCTGGAATTTCTTCCAGCGGACCGCTGATGCCTTTACCTGCGTTGTTTATGAGAAAATTAATGCGTTTTTCACGCTGTACTAGCGTTTTTATGGCATTTGAGACGGATTCTGGATTCGTAACATCCAATTGCAGAAAATGTACGCCGTTGATTTCGTCGCTTTTGGGATTGCGACTGGTGCCATAAACACGGTAATTTTTTTGTACAAGATGTTCTGCAATGGCCTTTCCTATCCCCGAAGATGCTCCTGTGATAAGTACAACTGGCAACATAGTTTAGAGTTTAGAGTTCTGGGTTTAGAGTTTAGGGTTAAACCGAGACTTTAGCGCACAAAAAATGGCAAGCACCCTACATCACACCGCTACGACCATCTACCCTTGCTGCGTTCCCGCCCTGGGGGATTTGACAGGAGCTGGTTGTGTAGGACTTGCCGGTGCAAATATAGATAAAGATGATGTACTGCCCCGTTTTTTAAACCGAATTTAAAGATTTATCTTGTCACAAAAACCTCAAGACTTCATGCGCTGTACTAAAATACTGGTTCTGTTTATATTAAGCCTCCTACTTTTTTCCTGCGGAAATGGTAAAGACTTAAACAAAAGGTTCAAATTGATCCTTAATGCCGAAAAAGACGCCTTAAAAACCGGAGACATACTTCAGATTTCGCTTCGACCGGATAAAAACGCCCTGTTGGATTCGGTGGTTTATCGTTTTGACGGAAGTATTGTAGGACGCAAAAGCGACGTTTCTGCTATAAGTTTGGAAGTAAAACCTAAGCAATTGGGCCGAAAAAAACTCACCGCAACACTTTTCGCCGAAGGCAAAACCGATACCATTGATAAATTTATTACCGTGCTTTCCGATAAATCGCCAAAACTTTACGGTTACGAGGTGGTTAATACCTATCCGCACAAAGTTTCTTCTTACACACAGGGTTTAGAGTTTCATAAGGGTATTCTATATGAAAGCGTGGGAGAATACGGTAAAAGCGCACTGCTTAAGGTAGATTATAAGACCGGTAAAATCGAAAAGGAAATCAAACTGGATGATAAATATTTCGCCGAAGGCCTTACCATTATCAACGACCGCCTTATCCAACTTACCTGGCGCGAGGGAGAGGGTTTTATTTATAACCTGGACAGTTTTGAGAAAGAAGGATCATTTGCCTACGGCGAAAGCAAAGAAGGTTGGGGACTTTGCAATGACGGAAAAATAATCTATAAATCGGACGGCAGTACTAAAATTTGGCTTCTGGATCCTAAAAACCTTACCGAAACTGGCCATATTGAAGTTGTGGACAATAAGGCATTGCGCTCTAAATATAACGAGATGGAATGGGTGGACGGTAAAATTTACGGCAACACCTATCAAAATGACGGCATAAGCATTATCAACCCTGAAACGGGCGCCATAGAAGCGGTCATTGATCTGCGTCCTCTTAAAGATCAAGTTCAATCGGGACTTGATAAATCAAACGAAGTGCTTAACGGCATTGCCTACAATCCCGAAAGCCAGACCTTGTTTGTTACCGGCAAACACTGGAATACTTTATTTGAAATAAAAGTGATCGAAAAATAGCATAGAACGGTATAATACGCTCAAAATCAGCCTAAAATCAGCCTAAAATTAGTCTAAAATTGACTGAAAATCGATCAAAAATAGCCAGTTAATCTTAAAAAAATCCATTGAAATCAACGCGCTTTACTCTTTTTAACCTATTTACTTTATTCCTCAGCATTTTGCTTTTAAGTTCGTGCCGGGATGATTTTGAAACAACGCCAAGCACTGGCAATTTGGAATTCTCAAAAGACACCATTTTTCTGGATACCGTGTTCACCAACATCGGCAGTAGCACGTATTCTCTTAAAGTCTATAATAGGGGGAATTCACTCATAAATATACCCAATTTGGCGCTTAACCGCGGTGAGCAGTCACAATATCGACTCAATGTGGATGGTAGGCCCGGTAAAACTTTTAACAATGTGGAGATTTTACCACGGGACAGTATCTTTATTTTTGTCGAAACCACATTGGATTACAACAAATTCCCCAGTGACAGTACTTCCTTTTTATATACGGACGCCATAAAATTTGATACCGGTCAGAACGAACAGCAGGTAGCGCTGGTAACCTTGGTTAAAGATGCGGTTTTTTTATTTCCGCGGCGCGATGCGGAAGGAATCAAGGAAACCCTGAGCCTGGGTAAAGGAGCAGATGGCGAAGAACAGTTGGTAGAAGGCTATTTTCTGGATGATGACGAACTTACGTTTACCAATGAAAAACCCTACATAATCTACGGTTATGCCGCCGTTCCACCGGAACGCACGTTGAATATTGAAGCTGGCGCGCGTATTCATTTTCATGAAGACAGCGGTATCATTGTGGCCAGCAACGCCACCTTACAAGTAAACGGAAACCAGAGCAAAGATACGCTCGCCATGGAAAACGAAGTGATTTTTGAGGGCGATCGCCTCGAACCGCTATACAGCAATATTCCCGGTCAGTGGGGCACAATCTGGCTCACTGCGGGAAGTAAAGATAACAAGATAAGCCACGCCACGATTAAAAATGCGACCATTGGTCTGCTCGTTGATGCCAATGCAGGCAACGGCAACCCAACCCTGCGCATTGATAACAGCCAAATTTATAACAGTTCGAATATAGGACTGCTGGCACAAACGGCTACAATTACCGGCGAGAATCTGGTTATCAATAATTCCGGGATTTCCTCATTATGGCTATCGTTGGGCGGAAACTATAGCTTTAAACATGCAACTATAGCAAATTACTGGCAGCAAGGATTCCGGCAGGCGGCTGCATTGCAAATTGATAACTTTATTCCTTCGGAAACCGGTGCGGTAGCTGCAGCTCTTGTACAGGCCAGTTTTATCAATTGCATTATTGCCGGTAACCGCAGTGACGAACTCGAGCTGCGCGCTGTTGAAGAAGCCGCTTTTAATTATAAATTCATTAATTCGCTGATCCGTTTTGATGACATATTTAGCGATCTGACCGGTACCGATCTTTATGATTTTGAAAACAGGGCAAAATATTCGGAAGTGCTCTTAAGTGAAAATCCCGATTTTAAAGCTCCTGAAAATAATGATCTGCGCATAGGTGAACAATCTCCCGCAAATGGAAGCGCACTACCTGCTACTGCCAGTGAAGTTCCCCTTGATATTTTGGGCAAGACTCGGACGGCAAATCCTGATATGGGCGCCTATGAAAGTATACCTTTTGGAGAACAAGAGTAGTTATCACCTCAACGAACTCAACTATTATTCGCTAACTTGTTCTATTTTTTTTAACTACTTCGCCTGCCTGTCGTGCCTTCGAGTCGTGCTTTGGGCAGCAGCCCTTGACTGCCAGACTTCTAGGCGGCAGGTAGTCATCATACTTATTTAACAGTGCTAAGCTCGGTTTTCGAAATCTTATTTTATGAGAAAAATCACTCGGCTATCATTTCGAACTGGTTTAATACATTTGCATCAAGGCTAAACTGTTAAATTTTAAGTTAACATTGCCACTTAGCTATTTTTTATAGGCTTATGGCTTATATACCACAAGTTGTTAATTTACTTGCCTACAGTTGATTAGTTTTGTCTCATAATTAAGAACTATGACCCCAAAATTAGTCTTTACAACATTTTTCGTTCTACTTTTTAGTCTTTGCCAAGCGCAGGAGACTACGCATTTATCTGGTGATGTAACCATCAGTTTAGAGAAAAAAGTACTTACCGCAAACTACGAACTCACCAATATAACCGTAAACAGTCCTAAAATGTCCTTCATGTTACATGAGGATTTTGACATTGATCAAGTTTATTTAAATGGTGAACCTATTGCTTCCAGTAAAAACGGTAGGTTTTGTGAAACCTGTAAAGTACATCAGATCTGGATCAACCGCCCACTTACCCCTAAGGATAAAATTAAGATTACTGTTGAAGGAGATCTTGAAAACTTTGCAGGTGTAGATTTTTTAAATCGTAGTCCGTTTTTTGAAGTCGGAACTGCTTCAAAATGGTATCCCGTGATTTTGGATGAAAAAGCTAAAAAAAGTGATGCTACATTTGCCTCAAACACCTACGCATATACGTATGACCTGCAGGTAAAATGCGGTGATAATATGACTGTAACTTTAAATTCCTTACCATCAGAAAACAATATTTTTCATAGCGATATTCCCAAATCAAATATTCGTCTTACGCTTTCTACAAAAAAAACGGTACAACAAACAAATATGCCGGCTGTAAAACTTCATGACACAGCAATTTCTCAAAATAATTAAAAAGAGCATAACGCTATTTCTGGCATTACTTCATTGTATTCAGTCTTTCTTAATTAGTGATTACATAAGGACGAAACTGGAATACTTGTTCTTTTACGGTATACTTGCCTGTAAATAAATTTAGTTGGATTTGTTGAATCGCCTAGTGCCTACTGTATCACTTTCCCTTAAAAGCATAAAAAAAATATTCTGCTTCCTGATTTTCCGAAAAGTATTTATTCTTCCATTCTACTATTTAAAGATCTTTCCGAAGATCAAATAGAGAACCTATACTGAAGCTGACGCAGGACGAACTCTCAATCGCCAATTCAAATGTGGGCAAATCCTACCCACGAAAAAAAGTAAATTTGGAGCCTGGTACCTCTACTGGATTCATGGTAGCGCATTGATTTTTTAAAATTTCTGTGGAATTCCCTGTAAAATAACCAATTGAAAAGTCTAGAAAACTGCCTTTTTCCCAAGTAAAACACCCAAAAACGGTACTAGAATGGATATCCTATCGCAAAGTTGAATACCGGTTCGTCCAGATTAAAATTCCATCGCTGACCTGCCATAAGTTTTGGATCGTGTACCGGAGCGGCAAGATCAAAACGTATCACAAAACTCTGAATGTCGACACGTACGCCGGCTCCCACGCCTATTCCCAATTGATTGATCCAATCACTAGTGAATTTACCTTTTGGGATACCATTTTCCTTGATATTCCAGACGTTTCCTGCATCGCCAAAAAAAGCACCTTTAACAATTCCAAAAATGGGAAAACGATACTCAATATTTGCTTCTAGACGGATATTACCGGTCTGATCGAAAAAGGAAGATGTAGTTGCCTTTTCTTTTGGTTCAAAAATTCCAGGACCCAAGGATCGGATCTGAAATGCCCGCACACTATACGGCCCCCCTGAGAAATATTGCTTGGTATAGGGCAGCACATTTGAGTTTCCGTAAGGCAGACCGATACCGGCAAACAAGCGCGTGGCAATCGTTTGTTCTTTTGCAAAATTAAAATGGTATCTAAAATCGCCATCTATTTTTGCATACTGCGCAAACTCAAGTCCGATAAACTTCTTGGGCTCTCCCCCATTACTGCCACTAATTAAGCCGATACTGTTACCTGCCGTATCAAAATTAACATTTGCATAAAACTGATTTGTTTTTTCGGTATCTACCATACCGTTATAAGTGAAGGAATACGTAAGGCCAGAGATAAACTGCTGGTCAAAACTGGTTTTCAGAAAGGGATTTGCTTTTAAAATGGTATCAAACGCCGGTGTGGTTTTGGCCAGATTCACGTAATTGACCGAGAGCGGATTAAGTTCATGAGAAACATATCTATTGGCTTGCCATATATAACCAAAAGTGGACGTGCCAGAAAGCAAGGTATACAGACCGGTTCTGTTCAAGTAATCTACGCCCAGACTAACTTTTGTTTTGGGAATGCTGTATTCAAACCAGTTTTTATCAATTTTTATAGGGAAAAGCAAGCGCGGAAAAATAAGATCTGCATTGAGCCCCAGCAACAACGTGCTTTTACCGGCGGTGGCATTTGCTCCACCGCCGGTCTGGATCTCGTAACCCACTTTGGCGGAAAGGTTGAGCGTTTCACCACCGTGAAATATATTCCGGTTTGTAAAAGTTCCCTGCAGCGTGGGCCCGGCAAAACCGTTGGATTTGGTAACTGCCTGCAATTCGGATCGCAATGCGTATTTATTGAGGGGAGAAAGATAAATATTGGCTTCCAGTTGGCCCAAACTGTCGGTAGCATCGGTATCCAGTTCTTTATATTGTATGTTGATGAATTTGTAAATACTTGTAGAACCCAATCTCCTGCTCGTGTTTTTTGAGGTTTCGGGATCATAAAACTGGCCTTCTTCAAGCAATATAAAGGGATCTAGACGCTTTGGCTTAAAAAAAGTATCGCTTTGGAAGAAATTCTTTTCGGCAAATCGATTTGGCGCCGCGTGGGTGGAATCTTCGACACCGGCATAGTTCGGATATATATTTACCTTAGAAATTTTATAGGGAATGATCGATTTTTCTGGAACGTCATTTTTAAGTTTCACGTACATATCCAGTTTACGTTTCTCATACTGATTTGTATCGGCCTCAAATATTAAAAAACCAGGGTTAAAGTTGTAATAACCTTCCTTTTTTAATTGATTATCAATACGGTTGCGTTCGGCTTTAAAGGCATTTAGGTTAAAGCGCATTCCTTTTTTTAAGATTGCTTCATCCAGCCCTTTCTCAATATCACGATATACCAGCAAACTGTCTGAGTCCAGTTGATAACTGCTAAGTTCGTAGGGATTGGCGATTTTTACGCTGTACATGACGCTACCGGTTTTATCTTTTTGATCCTCTGTTATGGAAGACGTCACGTTACTATAGAAAAACCCGTTGTTCTCCAAACGGTTAACCAACAGTTTTTCCATTTCAAGCGTTTGCACGTCAGAAAGGTACACTGGCTCTTCCCCTATTTTTTTATTGAGGAATTTATTGATGAGACCCGGTTTTTCACGCTTCGCTTTGTAATAATAATACAGACCTGGGCGCATTCCGAGGATTTTGCCATTGGGCGCTGGGCGGAGCACCCCTTCAAGTTGGCTCTCCAGACCCGATTGATTTTTGATCACGGTATCCGCAGTAACATCCATCGTAGCTCCCTCATAAAGAAGTTTGCCCTCGGGGATAAACTTCTCCACACTACAGCTCTGCAGCATTCCGCCAACGGCGAAAAAAAGCACTAAAAAACACCTTAAAAAGGCTGATTTTTGATCCAAAAAAGGCGTTTTTTTAATTTTCATCCTTCGATTTTTCCTTGGTAATTTCATCGTTGGTAGTTTCTTCTTCGGTCTGATTTGGCCGGAACAAACCCTGCCATAATTGATCAAATTTGTTGAATTCCCTCGTGAATATGAGCGAAATACCGCTAATGATCAATTGGCCGTCTATAACATTTTCAAACTCATTGCGCCGGAACCCTTTCACACTAAAACGGCCATCTTCGGTAAGCAGATATTCTAGGCTTACATTACCTATTACGGG
>JBDNGW010000286.1:0-4571 GCA_041689735.1 Leeuwenhoekiella sp.
CTTAGCCAGCACCTCAATCTATTGAAAATTAATTTGAATTAACTTTAAACAAGCTTTTGGTTGGAATAATCGGTGGGAAAAGCCGAGTATCGGAAATCCTCAACCGAAAGAAAAGATTGACCGTCGATATGATTAGGGATTTAGAAAGAATGCTTCAAATTTCAGCTTCGGTTTTGGTTAATAATTATCCACTTGCGCCGAAATAACAAAGGGTCACGACGTAAATAATTAATCGCTTAAAGCTTGTGAAAACCTGCCTGTCGTACCTCTGGCAGGCAGGGTCAATACAGACTGATTTTCTCCTAAAATCCCTTGATTTCAAGCTATTCACAGTAGCGCAGGATTGAACTGCCATACGAACGGGCACAAACGGCGTACCAGGGGAATGTAGATTTACAACTTCATGTTGCGATTTTAGTGCAATACTTGAAGAGAAGTTATTAGAGGCAACAGATAATCAGAATTTATTTAAAATAACAAGCAACATGAAAAACATAAAATTTGTATTTGCCATTTTCCTTTTCGCCTTGGGCTTTACAGGAAACGCACAAACTGAAGAAGCAGAACTTATTTATGTAATGGATCCTCAATGTAGCTGGTGTTATGCAAATAGTGGCAACATCGAGGAAATTGAAAAAGCCCTAGATGGTAAAATGGATATTACCTTATACGTGGCCGGGATGTGGCTGGGAAATGGGGCACCACAGGGCGGGGCGTCTTATTTTCAGAATGTAACACAACATTTACCTCCAATGATTTCAAAAACCGGTGCAGATATCGGCACCGCGTATTATGATCTTGCTTCAGATCCTTCTTACACATTCAGCAGTCTTGAGCCCTCTGCCGCCATTGTTTTGGTAGGCAATATGAATTCTGAAAAAACCTTGGTTTTTGCAGAAAATGTAGCCCACGCTTTATTTGTTGAAGGTAAACGCCTTGATAAGTTAGACACTTATACAGAAATTCTTGAGAGGCTGCATATTGATACTGACGGGTTTAAAAAAAACTGGATGAGCGAAGACAATCTGTCCAAAACAAAAGCAAATTTTGAACGCTCCAAACTGTTGACCACCACTTTTCCTACTTTATTGCTGCAACAGGGCACAAAAAGGCAGGTTTTAGGCGTGGGATATTTTACAAAAGAAGAGATTCTACCAAAAATTGAGGCGGCTCTCGCACAGTAAGAGCTTGTTTAAACTGACTTCTTTTTGATTTCCAGTCTTTTGTGAACCGTGGCATTGTCTAAAAATGGGCGAATATCTCGATATTCCCAAATTTTTATACTTAACCAGAACCACAACATATTGAAAATCACTTTGAATTGACTTTAAACAAGCTCTAAAAACCAGCCTGAAATAGTCATTTTTTAGTTTCTTCAAAATGCGAAAACCCTTCCTGTTTAAACAATTCACTATTGCGCAAGATCGCACTGCCATGAAAGTGGGCACAGATGGCGTGCTGCTGGGCGCTTGGGTTCCTATTGAAAAAGAGCCGCAAAGCATTCTCGATATTGGTACGGGTACGGGCGTGATTGCGCTTATGCTCGCTCAGCGCTGTGACGCGCAGACTATAGACGCGTTGGAGTTGGATGATTCCGCTTACGAGCAGGCGACCGAAAATTTTGAGGATTCTCCCTGGGGCGACCGCCTATTTTGTTACCATGCGCATCTGTATGAGTTCAATAGCGAAATGGACGAAACCTACGATTTGATCGTTTGCAATCCACCATTTTTTGAAAACGGACAGAAAACAGGTGATAATGCGCGCGATCAAGCGCGTTTTGAAGAAGCGATGCCTTTTGAATTATTGGTTTCCGCGGCAGCGCAATTATTGAATCCTGATGGTATTTTCGCAGTGATACTTTCCTATGTCCGCAAAGCCGAATTCTTAAGCCTTGCGGCGAAAGTAGAACTCTTTCCATTTAAGATAACCAATGTAAAGGGTGCGCCAAATAAGGAATTTAAGCGGGTATTGATCGCTTTTTCCACTCAAGAAAATGATGTGATCGAAGACAATCTTACTATAGAAAGATCGCGTCACGATTATACTGATGAGTATATTGCCCTGACAAAAGATTTTTATCTAAATATGTAAATGTGCTGTTTTTCGGGCTTTTTACCGGTAAAATTGAATTCTTATAGATCGCGGTTTTTCTTCTGAAAATGACTTAAAAACGACTTAAATATGGCCTATAATAACATTATTCGGGTTAATTTTATTACCGCTTTAGCGTGTATAAAAACAGTCGAATTATTGCTCGCAATTTAGCAAATCCATAAATTTACGAGCAAACCTTTGCGTATATTGTCCTATTGACAATAAAAATAGCATAACATTAAATTTCTATGAAACCGGATCTTTTTGAAGCACCTGACTATTATAATCTTGATGACCTACTCAGCGATGAACATAAACTTGTGCGCAATGCCGCGCGGGAATGGGTAAAACGAGAGATTTCACCCATTATTGAAGAAGCCGCACAAAAGGCTGAATTTCCAAAACAGATCATCGGCGGACTGGCAGAAATTGGAGCTTTTGGGCCGTATATTCCCGAGGAATATGGTGGTGCTGGGCTCGATCAGATTTCCTATGGCCTGATTATGCAGGAGTTGGAACGTGGCGATTCTGGTGTTCGCTCTACCGCTTCCGTGCAGTCGTCGCTGGTTATGTACCCCATTTGGAAATATGGAAATGAAGAGCAGCGGAACAAATATTTGCCCAAGTTGGCTAGCGGAGAATTTATGGGCTGTTTTGGCCTAACCGAACCTGATCACGGCTCAGATCCTGGCGGAATGACGACGAATTTTAAGGATAAAGGAGACTATTATTTGCTGAATGGAGCGAAATCATGGATTAGCAACTCGCCGTTTGCAGATATCGCAGTCGTTTGGGCCAAGAATGAGGAAGGCCGCATTCACGGACTTATCGTAGAACGTGGAATGGATGGTTTTACCACGCCCGAAACGCACAATAAATGGTCGTTGCGCGCGAGTGCCACCGGCGAACTTATTTTTGATAATGTAAAAGTACCCAAGGAAAATCTGCTGCCGAATAAATCCGGTCTTGGCGCGCCACTGGGCTGTCTCGATTCAGCACGATTTGGGATCGCCTGGGGCGCGATAGGAGCCGCGATGGACTGTTATGACACCGCTTTGCGCTACGCGAAAGAGCGGCACCAGTTCAACAAACCCATAGGTAGTTTTCAGCTTCAGCAAAAAAAGCTGGCCGAAATGATCACGGAAATTACCAAAGCCCAATTGCTGGCCTGGCGTCTGGGTACACTTCGCAATGAAGGCAAAGCAACATCGGCACAAATCTCAATGGCAAAGCGCAATAGTGTGGAAATGGCCACAAAAGTCGCTCGGGAAGCACGGCAGATTCTTGGAGGAATGGGTATTTCCGGCGAGTACAGTATTATGCGCCACATGATGAACCTGGAAAGTGTGATCACGTACGAGGGCACGCACGATATTCATCTGCTCATTACCGGTCTTGACATTACGGGTCTAAATGCGTTTAATTAATCCAATTTATCTATTTGCACCGTTTAGGGCAGTAACGCAATAACCTATACATTTTGACTCGTTCTTTCTTGCCTGCCAAGGCACGATAGGTAGGTTGGACATTAACTTCGCCTTCCTGTCGTTCTTCTGGCAGGTAGGTTATTGGCATACAGGTTAAAAAGCCTAGGTTTAATTAGTACTATGATTCCGTTTTCACTGAACTATTGCATAAAATAGTATTATCAATACTGTATACAACATACTGCATACATTATACAGAATACAACATACAGTATACAGTATTTCACCCTTTTGTTTGCCAGCAACTGCGCCCACTTGTATAGCTTTGCAAATCAAATTTTAAGCTATGATCGAGGATATAAAAAAAGCGATTTATCCCTACCAGCAACAGTTGCTTGAACATCCACTTTATGAATCCCTAAAAACGCCAGATGACCTCAAGCGCTTTATGGAACATCATGTGTTTGCGGTCTGGGATTTTATGTCCTTACTGAAAGCGCTGCAATACGATCTGACCAAAGTATCAACACCCTGGTATCCGCTGGGAAATCCTGAAGTGCGCTATCTTATCAATGAGATCGTTCTTGCAGAGGAGACAGATATCAATATGAATGGTGAGCGGCAGAGCCATTTTGAGATGTATCTGGATGCCATGGTAAAAGCGAACGCGTCTACTCTTAAAATCAGTAATTTTCTTGATCATATTAAGCACGGCACAGATATCTTTTTGGTCATTGCGGTAAGCGAAATCCCACAATCTGTAAAGAATTTTCTCCTATTTACCTTCGAGACCATCGCAGAGCGAAAAGCACATAAAATCGCTGCTGCATTCACCTTTGGTCGCGAAGATTTGATCCCTTCTATGTTTTCACAGATTATAGGCAGTATTCAGAAGAATTTTCCGAAGAAGGATTTGACGTTGTTCAAATATTATTTTGATCGCCATATTGAACTGGACGCCGATGAGCACGGCCCAATGGCCTTAAAAATGGTAGCCGAACTTTGTGGTGACGATGCTACCAAGTGGAAAGAGGTTGAAGAGGTTGC
>JBDNGW010000287.1:0-4951 GCA_041689735.1 Leeuwenhoekiella sp.
GAACTTTGCCGCCGGCTTCCTTTAGATTCCACCTCGCAGTGGACACCCTTGCCTTAAGCTAATGGTAGGTAACTACAGACCCCCATAACGGACTTGCACCGTCGAGTTAGTTGCCATGCACGGCACACAACAAAAAAAAGCAGTCTATCGACTGCTTTAATCATATAAATCTTAAAAAAATTATTCTATAATGCCACCACAACTTACACGCGCACCAGCATCACCACTAGGTTGAGATGTAAAATCATCTGTACCCTGATGAACAATAATGCCTTTACCAATTATATTCATATTAGGATCTTCACAACCTATGCACCACTCATCTGTAGTAAAAGTGACTGTTCCGTTGCCATCTGCATCTGCTTCGAAGTTTCCAATGTCACCTTTGTGATATCCCTCAGAATCGCCCCATTTCCCGTGCTTCTCGTTTGTAGGGTTCCAATGTCCACCAGCTGATGTTGCATCATCTGCAGAGCAGTCTGCATTTTCATGTAAATGAATTGCATGTGTTCCAGGTTCTAGGCCCATTAAGGTTGCAGTCATAGTTACCTCACCATTTTCATCTGTTTTAAAAGTTACTGTACCACTGGCATTGCTACCACTTTTAGATTCCATCTGAACAGTCATTTCTTTCATATCAGTAGACATGGCATTATCATCCATGGATGTTGAATCCATTTCAGTAGTGTTCATGTCCGAATCATCATTTTTTTTATTATCCTTACAAGAGACTGCGCTTAGGGTAATTATTGCTATAAGGATTAAAGTGTATTTTTTCATGTTCAAAATATTTTGGTTAAAATTACAGATTAAAATTACAGTAATGATGACCCTTAGCCAAAACAATTATTAATAGTTTAACATAAGAGACATTATCTTTAGATTTTCTTAAGAATAAATAACTTTAAAATTCCTATAAGATTTAATTCTTTTATACCTTACTTGAAAGGAAACAAAATTTTTTTACTACTCGTAACCGATATTTTTTTTACATCCACGTTAATGTCCAAGTAGTGAAGTCGCCAGTATATTTTAGGAATTGCTTTTAAGGTTAATTAAAGTAAGAAGATTTTCACAGGGTATTTAATAATCATATGTACTGATCATCGCATAGTTACAATTTAGTATTACTTCTTCTATTAGAAAGGTTTTAGCTTTTTAAACAGACATGCCTGTTTCGAACTTTTTACCGGGCGAACCTACCATAATTTTAAAGGCAAGCTCATACCTTAACTAACATATGTTTAATTAACGCCAGGCAACTTTTATGAACCCATAAATAACCAAAAATCATTATTTTTCGACCTAAAAATAGACAAAAACAACTGTTCAATATGCTATTTAGAAGTTAACCGAAAATATATTCTGAATTTAAATTGCAGGAATACTGGATTTATTACAATTTACAGTCTAATACAATTTACATTATACAGTCTACAAAATACATTTGATCACCCGAAGGCTATGTGTATGCAATCCGCTGTCTACATTATAAATACCAGTATGATCTATACGGTCTATACGCACTTCGCCATGACAGTGTATAATATGATTTTCTGGCATCATAATTCCAACGTGGGTAATGATCCCTTCCTCATTATCAAAAAAGGCCAGATCTCCGGCCGCGCTTTCCTCTATAAAACTTAGCGGTTCCCCTTGAAGGGCCTGTTGTGAGGCATCACGTAATAACTGATGGCCGTTCAACCTATAAACCATTTGGGTAAAACCACTGCAATCCAGGCCAAAAGGGGTGCGCCCTCCCCAAAGGTAAGGGCTTTTAAGATAGAGAAGAGCAGTGTCTACAAACAGGTTTTTGTTTTTTTTGCCAGCAATACTGGCGCCACCATATTCATCACCCATTAGAGAAAGGTTGGAAACCGTTGCACCCATGGGAATGCAAATAATATTAGTATCTGCACTGGTTACCATTTGTATTAAATCTGACGCCAGCACGGTTATGCTGTTAGTACATTGATCATAATGTTCTGCACCTATTTGGCGGTATTGCTTATTATCTATCCAACCCTCATAATCGTCATGGGCCAGGCGAATAAAGCTCCATTTTTTTCTGATTTCCAAAACCTTAAAAAACTCACCATATAAGACCTGATTGATCATCTCACTACTATCTGCGGTCTCTCGGCGCATGGGTACAATGCTTAAATGGCAAATGCCGTAATTCATGAGTTGGAAATAGAGGTTATGGTAAGCTTAAGCACGTTCTATGATCATCGCGGAAGCGCCACCACCGCCGTTGCAAATTGCCGCTGCCCCAAGTTTTGCATTATTCTGTTTGAGAACATTTATAAGCGTGATTAAAATTCGCACACCGCTGCAACCCAATGGATGACCCAAGGAAACAGCTCCACCATTTACATTTACGTTTTCATCAGAAAGACCAAGGATTTTCATATTGGCCAGACCTACTACTGAAAATGCCTCGTTAAACTCAAAGAAGTCAATATCCTCTTGAGCAATACCCGCTTTTGCAAGTGCTTTCGGTAAAGCTTTCGAGGGAGCAGTAGTGAACCATTCCGGCTCTTGGGCAGCATCTGCATAGCTTTTTATAGTGCACAAAGGTTGTAGGTTCAATTCTTCGGCCTTGGCCCTGGTCATTAAGATCACTGCACCAGCACCATCATTTATAGTACTCGCATTTGCCGCGGTCACCGTGCCATCTTTAGAAAAAGCGGGGCGTAAGCTGGACACTTTTTCTATCTTGATATTTTTAAACTCCTCGTCTTCGTTAACGGTTATGGGCTCACCACGTCGCTGGGGTACTTCCACCGGTACAACTTCATCATTAAATTTACCGGCTTCCCAAGCCGCCGCAGAGCGTTCGTAGGACTTTATCGCAAAAGCATCTTGATCTTCCCTTGAAAAATCGTACTCTTTTGCACATAAATCGGCACAAACACCCATCGCATTATTATCATAGGCGTCTACAAGACCGTCGCGTTGCATACCATCTACCAGCGTAGCGGGTCCAAATTTAGTACCGTTGCGCATATAAATATAATGCGGGATCAAGCTCATATTTTCCATACCGCCGGCGACTACGATCTCGTTATCTCCTAAGATAATGGATTGCGCTCCCATTATTACCGCTTTCATCCCAGAGGCGCATACCTTATTTACGGTAGTGCAGGGAACGCTTGCCGGAATGCCAGCTCCAAGGGCAGCCTGCCGTGCAGGTGCTTGTCCTACATTGGCCTGAACCACGTTTCCCATAAAGACTTCTGTGACCAGATTGGGGTCGAGGTTTATTTTATCCAAGGCTCCTTTAATGGCTATTTTTCCCAGATTTGTTGCTGAAATAGTGGAAAGACTTCCCATAAAACTGCCAATGGGCGTTCTTGCGGCTGATACGAGGACAACTTCGGTATTCATTATTTTGCTCTTTTTCTATTAAGAATGCAAATTTAATGAATTTAACCGAATTTACTGGGTTTTTGTCTTTGCGTATAAAAATGCGTAGGCCACCTTATTTTTAGTATTTTTACTTTTTCCCTTTTGGATATATGAAAAATTTATTAAATAGGTTTTATAAAAATCAGGGCTCGCTTTATAAGGTTTTGCTCTGCATCGCCAGTACCATTCTCATTGTGTATCTGTTGCCCAAAAGCGGGAAGTTTCAGTTTGATTTTCAACAGAACAAACCTTGGCAATATGATAATCTATATGCGCCGGTAGATTTTGCGATTTTAAAGGATAAAGAAGAGCTTGATGAGGAGCAAGCCAAGGCCCGCAATACTGTTATCCCTTATTTTACCTATAATAAAGAAATTGCAGACGAGGTTAAGTCAGATTATCAAAACCAGTTCAATACTGTTTTTACGGATTCCATATTCCGCGATAAACTTGAAGTTTTAAAGGAATACGGTGCTAAAATATTAGAAGGGTTTTACGAATATGGAGTGATTGGTGATGTCACAAACACCACACCAGAGGGACTCATTTACTTACGCCGCGGCAACGAGGTGGAAGAAACAGCGTTTGACAAAGTAATTCTTACCGATGAGATAAGTACAATAATTAATAGAAAAGTAAGCACAGGACCATACCCAGAATCTTCTAATAGGTTTAAGGAGCTTTTCTTCGATGTAGTACAGCCTAATGTGGTTTTTGACGAAAAGCTTACTGCTAAAGAAACCAAAGTGGAACTGAATAAAATTTCACCTACACGTGGTATTGTAAGTAAGGGTAGCCGAATTGTCGCTAAAGGAGAAATCGTTGAACAGGGTATCTACCAAATCTTAAATTCCCTCAAGTCAGAATATGAGTCAAAATCATGGACAGATAGTAAGTATAATTGGGTGATTTTTGGCTATTTATTGCTAGTTTCGGTGGCACTTGTTATGTTGCTGTTATTTATACGTAATTATCGGGAGTTAGTCTTTGAAAACAATACAAAGGTTACTTTTATCTTTTTTAATGTCATTTTAATGGTGTTTATTACCACGCTTGTGGTAAAATATGATGCCAATTATGTTTACGTTGTGCCGTTATGTATTCTACCCCTTGTGTTAAAGGCTTTTTTTGATGCGCGCTTGGGTTTATTTACCCATGTAATTACCGTATTGCTTCTGGGATTTATTGTGCCGAACACTTCGGAATATATGTTCCTGCAGATCATAGCGGGGATCGTGACCATTCTTACCGTTTCAGAACTGTATAAGCGTGCCAACTTGTTTATTTCCGTAGGACAGATTACCTTTATTTATATACTTGCTTATTTTGCATTTCATATCATTCATGAAGGTACAGTGGAGAATCTGGATTTTGATACCATGTGGATCTTCGTGCTTTGCGGGCTAGCAACACTTTTTGTACAACCTCTTATATATGCCTATGAAAAAGTATTCGGACTGGTAAGTGACCTGTCGCTGTTGGAACTTTCAGACACCAATGGCAAATTATTAAAAGAATTGGCAAATAAAGCCCCGGGAAC
>JBDNGW010000288.1:0-3499 GCA_041689735.1 Leeuwenhoekiella sp.
AGCAGCTTGGTGGGCTGGGAACCTTTTCGCGCGAGCCAGTTCGGGATCAAGCACTACTGCACTATTGGGCTTAATTCTAAAGAAGCCAACAATGAAGCCCTAGCCGAGCAAGTCATGGAACTGTTGCCGCTTTACGTACATAAACAAAATGTAGTCGCCATTGGCGAAATAGGCTATGACGACCAGACCGAGGCCGAGGATAAATATTTCAGGATCCAGCTAGAACTGGCGAAAGAACTCGGTATGACCGTGCAGATTCACACCCCGCACCGCGATAAAAAAGCCGGTACGCTTAAAAGTATGGAAGTTTGTCTGGAGCACGGCCTGGATCCTGGCAACGTGATTATAGACCACAACAATGAGGAAACGGTAAAAGATGTGCTGGACCGTGGTTTTCTTGCTGCGTTCACGATTTATCCCAATACAAAAATGGGCAATGAGCGCATGGTGGAAGTCGTTAAACAGTACGGCAGCCATCACATTATCGTAGATAGCTCAGCCGACTGGGGCGTAAGCGACCCGCTAGCAGTGCCAAAAACCGCGGCATTAATGCTTAAAAAAGGGATTTCCCGTGAAGATGTTATAAAGACCTGCTACCAAAATGCCCTTGATGCCTACGGAAAAAACGGTAAAATGAAAGAAGCCGATTGGATGGACAAAAAAGGGGTGAATCAAACCGAACTTTTTAATGATAACAGCGTGCTACGTGGTCAAAAACCAAAAGTAGACGAGGACAAGATCGTTTAATGAACTTAACCTTACAAGGATATTTAAAACTGGCGCGTCCAGCCAACTTGCCCACCGCAGCGGCAGATATTGTCACTGGTGCGGCAATTGCGGGTCTTTTTGCCGGTCTGCCGCTCGAAGCGGATATTTGGTCAGATTTTATCGCACTTATTTTTGCCTCCATGTTTCTGTATGCTGGCGGGGTGGTTTTTAATGACTTTTTTGACTTCAAAATCGACAAGATAGAACGGTCAGAGCGGCCTATTCCTAGTGGGATAGTGAGTTTGAAAGCGGCGGCGATTTTTGGTGCGGTATTGATGGTTTTGGGTATTGGCCTGGCATTTTTTGCTGATCCAATCTCCGGAAGCATCGCACTCGTATTAACCCTATCAATCCTTACCTATGATGCTTTTTCAAAAAATCATGCGTTCTTGGGCCCCTTTAATATGGGGCTTTGCCGAAGTTTAAATCTTTTATTGGGAATGTCCTTACTCATTCAGTTTGACTATTGGCTTATTGCGCTTACGCCGCTTGTATATATCAGTGCGATAACCATGATCAGTCAGGGTGAGGTACACGGCAATAACAAAAACAACATCGCTTTTGCCGGTATTCTGTATTTGTTTGTGCTGCTGGGCATCATGTTTGCAAGCCTGCATTGGGATTTACAGATTTTACAGGCATTACCTTTTTTACTGGTATTTGCCTTTTTAATCTTTAAACCATTAATCAACGCCTATCGCCAAAATTCGCCTGAAAACATTAAAAAAGCGGTAAAAGCAGGAGTTATTTCGCTAATTGTTATGGATGCATGCATCGCGGTCGCTTTTTCATCCTGGTGGGTGGGACTTTTGATTTTGCTGTTATTACCGCTCTCTATTTTATTATCCAGAATGTTTGCAGTGACCTAAAATGCTTCCATTTTCCATTATATTTTATTAAACCCCAAAAATTACAATTTTCAAATCATGCGCTTACCACAGAACAGGCATCTTACATTTTGCACAAATATTTACGCAGGAGAGAACTGGGAAACCACATTTTCTGAACTACAAAAATACCTGCCCGACATTAAAAAAGAACTTGCCCCAGAAGAATGGTTTGGTCTTGGACTTCGGCTATCACATACCGCAAGCGAAGAACTTTGCCTGGGCGAAACCCTTGTGAATTTTAAAAAATGGCTTGACGAAAACAATATCTATATCTTTACCATGAATGGTTTTCCCTACGGAAACTTTCATCAAGAACCGGTAAAAGACAGCGTGTATACACCAGACTGGACCACAGAACAGCGTTTAGAGTATTCCAAAAAATTGGCGCGCCAACTAGCATTTTTACTTCCGGAAGGAGCTTCTGGCGGGATCTCCACTTCGCCGATAAGTTATAAGCATTGGCATAAAACAGAAGAGAAAAAGCATGAAGTCCTTCAAAAAGGAGCTGAAAACTTGGTTGAACTGGCCGTTTTTCTTGAAAAATTGGAAAAGGAAACCGGGCATCATATCCACATTGATATAGAGCCCGAGCCCGACGGACTTTTAGAAAATAGCGATGATGTAATTGCTTTCTACAGTAATTATCTCCTTCCGCAAGCGGAAAACTATTTCTCTGAAAAATCAGCCGAAACTACTGAAACCGCTCAAAATCGGGAAGAATTCGTCAAAAAATACCTTCAGGTCTGCTACGATATCTGTCATTTTTCACTCGCTTTTGAAGAACCAGAAAAAACCTTTGCCAAGTTTGCCAAAAACGGAATTCTTATTGGTAAAATCCAGATCAGTTCGGCCTTAAAAATCATTTTTGATGCAGATAATAAAGACCTGCTTTGGGAATCGCTGGCCCGTTTTGATGAAGCCACATATTTGCATCAGGTTACTGAAAAACGTGACGGAAAAGTAATTACATATCCTGATCTACCGGCAATTCTTTCAGAAAAGAACGATTTTGAAGAATTGCGCGCGCATTTTCACGTTCCGGTATTTTTAGAGGAATTTCAGGGATTATTTTCTACGCAGGATTACATCTTAAAAACATTTGAATATCTGGAAGAACATCCGGTGACGCAGCATCTGGAAGTGGAAACCTACACGTGGGAAGTACTTCCCGAAAGTTTGAAAATAGATTTATCAAGCTCTATCATCCGCGAATTGCAGTGGGTACTTGAGCGCGTAAAACAACAGGTATGAAAAAGACGGTCGTCATCAACATTGTAGGGCTCACACAGCGCCTTATTGGAAAACACACACCCTTTATAAAGTCATTTCAGGAAAAAGCAGCTAGCGCAACCGTGGAGCCCGTTCTCCCAGCGGTAACCTGTACTGCCCAATCTACTTATCTTACCGGTAAATGGCCGTCTGAACACGGCATTGTGGGCAATGGCTGGTACACTAAGGAACAGGCCGAGATCAATTTCTGGAAACAGTCCAATAAAAATGTGCAAGGTGAAAAAATCTGGGATCGTTTAAAAAAAGAAGATCCCAATTTTACATGCTCCAATATGTTCTGGTGGTACAATATGTACTCCAATGCAGATTATAGCGTGACCCCACGTCCCAATTATTTGGCCGACGGTCGAAAAATACCTGATTGTTATTCGCATCCTGCCGAACTTCGCGATACCCTACAAAAGGAACTCGGCATGTTTCCCTTATTCAACTTCTGGGGGCCAAAAACGTCCATAAAATGCAGTAAATGGATCGCCGATGCTTCCATGCTTACAGACAAGCTGCATGATCCTACGCTCACGCTCATTTACTTGCCACACATGGATTATAAC
>JBDNGW010000289.1:0-1749 GCA_041689735.1 Leeuwenhoekiella sp.
GCCACTCCCGGCCGACTAATTGATCTTATAAACCGCAAAGCGGTGGACCTGCGCTATGTAAAAGTAGTGGTGCTTGATGAAGCCGACGAAATGCTGAGTCTGGGTTTTAAAAAAGAGTTGGATGAAATTCTGGACACGCTGAAACAAGTGCGGAATAAATGGCTTTTTTCTGCAACTATGCCGCATGAGATCGGGGCGATCGTAAACAAGCACATGAATGCTGATGCGCACCGCATTACGGTAGGGAAAGATAGCGTGGTCAATAAGAACATTGAGCACAAATTTCTCATTTGTGATGATATCAATAAGCTGGATATCCTAATTGATTTTTTAAAAAGCCACGAGACCGAAAGAGGGGTAATTTTCTGCAAGACCAAAGTGGCAACTGCTAAACTGGCCAAACAGCTTATTGCCCGCAACATTTCGGGAGAGGCGATACACGGTGACATGTTGCAAAAAGAGCGCGATAAAGTTATGCGCGGATTTAAAAATGAAAGTATTCGCCTGCTAGTAGCGACAGATCTTGCCGCCCGTGGCATTGATGTAGAAGATCTGGCTTTTGTGGTGCATTACCAATTTCCCGACCAACAGGAATATTATACCCACCGAAGCGGTAGGACCGCCCGCGCGGGTAAAAACGGCCTTTCGCTGGCACTTGTAAATTCTTTCGAACTCAAAACACTGCGCCTGTATGAAAAAGCGCTGGGCATTAGTTTTAGCCAGATACGCCAAGTGTAATAAACGTATACATAAAAAGCAGGCTCCATAAAAAGGTGCGCCACCAGTTCAATTTTATCAATTTTAAGGTGATTTTGTCGGGTTTTTCGGCATTTTTTACTGCGTCATGCAGGGGCACAAATTGATAAAAAGTGTGCGCCCAGAGTATGAGAATAATTGCCAGACTTATTATTGTGTAGCTATTTTGATTTTGATAAACTTGAATACAGGTGATCACTAGCTGCCCCAGCATCAGCGGGATTATTATAATGGGGGAATTGCGCATGTACTTTTTATGCCAACGGTGTAAATCTTCAGGCAGGTAATAATGCAAACTGGGATAAATAACCAGTTGAACAAGCCAAATAAGGACAACCATCCCAAAATCCAGTAGTATGCGTAATAAACCTAGCGTTGGAAGCATTATTTAAACAGCATTTACTAGTTCATTTCAAATTAAAAAACCGACCAAAAAGAGTGTAAAGCGCTGATTTTGGTCGGTTTTTGAGGTGATATTTCTCGTTTTTAAGAAACTTGTGCATTTACTATTGACATGCTCATTCTCTTCAAAATAAGTGTGCTATTCTAGAAATTGAATTTTCTCTTTTTCTTTTTAGCCTTTTTTATGAATCTATACGAATAGAAGGCAATTTGCGCTACGGTTGTTACGATGAAGAATTTACTTAAGATTTTTTCGGTTTTCATAGTGTTTGATTTTGACAGAATATCGGCAAATAACGACTTCTTTAGGGTTAAAGAAATCTTATTATTTAAAATAACTGGCCTTTTTCCTTCAGAAAATCAAAAATGAGCTTGTCCACTTCAGAAACCATTTTTCGGTCTTTATAAGAAAGCCATACGACTTCGGTGATTTCATTATCAGGATTTATAGTATTGTTATACTCGGCCTCATAGCAGTTCATGCGAACCAGTATGCCCGCGCCGTGGCCGTCTGCCTGTGCCTCAAAAATCCCTACCGGTTTCATGGTTGCGGTGATGAGGTCTACGCTAAGCTTCTCCTTTATTTCGCGC
>JBDNGW010000290.1:0-2548 GCA_041689735.1 Leeuwenhoekiella sp.
ATGACCAATATATGCAAAATTATTTGGACGAATTTTGCTACAAATTCAACAGAAGATATTTTGGCGACAAATTATCGGATAGACTATTAATAGCTGCTCTTGAAACGACTTGGTATTAGTTGCGGATAGTCATAAAATAAAAATATGACTAAAATTTATTTATTGCTTTCAATGATATTAGGTGGTATTTTAAGTTGTGCCACTGTAGGTGCTCAGGAACTACCAAATATCATCATCATTTATACTGACGATTTAGGATACGGGGACCTTTCCTGCTACAATGATAGCGCTAGCTATTATACTCCAAATTTGGATAAAATGGCCAAAGAAGGGGTTTTGTTTACAGATGCCCACAGTCCTTCAACTATCTGCTCGCCTTCACGTTATGGCCTGCTTTCTGGGCAACAGATATACCGTTCTACCGGCAGAGGAGGTGGTGCATTTGAAGGGCCAGGGGGTCCGAGTTATCTGAAGCCGGGTACACTCACTATTGCCGAGATGTTACAAACAAAGGGATATCGGACAGGAATCTTTGGTAAATGGCAGGTAGGACTAACCTGGTTTGATAAAAACAATAAGATGTTGGGGGGTGGTTTCGAAAACTCATTGCTTATTGATTACGAAAAAAGCACACCGTTAATTGATGGTCCAAATGAAAGAGGCTTTGATGAATCATTCATTACACCCAACTGCCCTAACACCGACCCACTTTATATTTACATTGAAAATGGTATGGTACCCATTCCTGCTAGTAAAAGACATAAAAAATCCAATCTTCCCAATCCAGGTGACAAATGGCGTTGGGATAATGACGAGGGTTGGATGGCGCCAGGCTACAATTTTATGGAGGCAGACTTGATATTTTATGAAAAGACCAGAGAGTTTATCACGGAGCATCGAATTAATACACCTGACAAACCCTTTCTTTGCTGTCTTTTCAACGCAAATTGCCCACGCGCCAGTGCTTCCTGCTCCTGAATTTAATGGTTCGACCAATGCAGGCCCCAGGGGTGATTTTGTCCGAGAACTGGATGTTCTGGTAGGCCGGGTGTTAGATTTGGTGAAAAAGCTGAAAATTGATGACAACACGCTGATCATTTTTAATTCGGACAATGGAGCCGAAACTATCCATGTAGATTGGATGCGTCAGGATTACCAGCATGATGCGTCCGGAGGATGGAGGGGAATGAAGCGAGATGGCTGGGAAGGTGGACACCGTGTACCCTTTATTGTTCGTTGGCCGGGTATATTTGCTAAAGGTCTAATTACTGATCAGATGATAAATACTACAGATATTTTTGCCACGATATCTTCAGTTGTTGGGTATAAACTTAAAGATGAAGATGCCAGAGATAGTTATGATATGCTGCCAGTCATGCTAGGCACTCATAATGAGAATAAATCAATCAGACCCTATATGTTGACCCAAAGTTTTCGGGGAGAATTTCAGATTCGTCAGGGAAACTGGAAATATCTTGACCATATGGGATCCGGAGGCAACGATTATGAAAGTGAGTTTCTTAAAAAATATGCTTTACCGGAAGCTGCAGTTGGCGCCTCTGGTCAATTGTATAATCTGACAAATGATCCTGGTGAAACGACAAACCTGTTTTTCATTGAAGCTGAAAAACGTAAGGAGCTTCTGAAGCTCCTTCAGCATTTAAAAGTAAGTGGTCGCAGCGCACCAGAAAATAGGCAGCCGTTGGGGATATAAAAATTAAGGAGGTGAATAAGCAGTAAAAAATAGAAATTAAAAAACTGGTCATATATAAGAGAGCTGGAAGGAATTTTATCATTTCTATTAGTCCTAAATGAAGAGGTAAAATTGAAGCTTTTATTGCCTTTTAGAACCTAGTACTGAATTCATCAGGGAATCATTTCCTTCTTACTCATACCTTTCTGTAAGAGGAACATTTTCATTATATTCTATTAGGTTTAGCACTTTCAAAATTAGGAAAGAAAAAGGAAGCCACATGAAAGTTTTCCGAAATAATGGCATACGGAAATGAACATATCTCTGATGAAGTAAATATCGACTATTTTACCGTTTCACTTCCTGAACTGCTGATATCGAATGAAGATCCGAATGTAGGGAATAAAATACATTGCAATTGCGAAATAGGGTTAGGAGAATTTGGAATAAGGAATGTATGGCTTGCATTGAATAAATTTTAATTTGTTTTGGAAAAAGATATGTATCATATGGTAGCCAATTATATAAGCAAACGATTGAAGGCACATACGATAAACCTATATTGGCGGGATAGAGAGCTTAAGTCAAAAACTGTTGATATCCTCTTTTATATTAAGTAACTCAAGTTTCGCACCCTATAAAGACTGGTGTTTTGAGGGTAAAAAAAAGAAAAAATGTAGCATATAAACCTTGCCAATGGCTTGGTTTTTAAGTATTTTTAAAGTGTAAACAAGAAAATACAAATATGCTACAAAACAAAGATATTGCTAAAATCCAAGAAGTAAAAACCTATTTTAAAGATACTTGGACCCAACCGGAATTTTTCGTCAAACACCTTGAGCTTTTAAATTTTTC
>JBDNGW010000291.1:0-1738 GCA_041689735.1 Leeuwenhoekiella sp.
AAGTATAATCGTATTTTTATTTTATGGCAGTGATTGATATAGAAGTAGAAAATAAAGAGCTCACGCGGCAGTATAAAGAACTGTTGCGCATAAGTTACCGCACGCTTTCTGAGGATGATAAAAAATTGATCCGCCAGGCTTTTGAGATCGCGGTGGACGCGCATAAAGACCAGCGGCGCAAATCGGGCGAGGCCTATATCTTTCATCCACTGGCCGTTGCCCGTATTGTGGCCAGCGAGATCGGCATGGATGCGTGTTCCATAGCCGCGGCGCTGCTGCATGATGTGGTGGAAGATACGCCCTACACCCTTGAGGACATCAATGAAATGTTCGGCGAGACCGTGGCACGCATCGTCGACGGACTTACAAAAATATCCAATCTTAAAAAACACCATAATGCTTCGTTGCAAGCGGAAAACTTCCGCAAAATGCTGCTTACCATTAATGATGATGTGCGCGTGATCATCATTAAAATCGCTGATCGCCTGCACAATATGCAAACCATGGATGCGATGCGTCCCGATAAGCAGATCAAGATCGCCAGCGAGACGCTTTACATTTATGCCCCGCTCGCCCACCGTCTGGGACTTTATAATATAAAGACCGAACTTGAGGATCTTGGCTTAAAATATACCGAACCAGAAGTTTACAAGGAAATCGTCAATAAATTAAAAGATACCAATGAGGAACAGGATCTTTACATTGCCGATTTTACCGATACCATAAAGAAATCGCTGGATAAGGAATTATTGGATTACGAAATAAAGGGAAGACCAAAATCCATTTACAGCATTCACCGAAAAATGCGTACGCAGGATATTCCTTTTGAAGAGGTTTATGACAAGTTTGCAGTGCGTATTGTCTACACCTGTCCTCCGGAACAGGAAAAATTCTTGGCATGGAAGATTTATTCCATCGTGACCGATCATTTTAGACCAAATCCCACCCGTTTGCGCGACTGGATCTCTTCGCCAAAATCGACCGGTTACGAGGCGCTTCACATTACTGTTATGGGTCTTCGGGGCCGCTGGGTGGAAGTGCAGATACGTTCTGATCACATGAACGAGATCGCCGAAAAAGGCTATGCAGCGCACTATAAATATAAGGAGGGCGACGATGGTGATAAAACCCTTGACGAATGGCTCAACCGCCTACAGGACGCCTTGGAAAGTCACGAAACCAACGCCATTGAATTCGTTGAACAGTTCAAACTCAGCCTTTACAACAAAGAGATTTTTGTGTTTACACCGCAGGGCGAACTCCGATCTTTACCAAAAGGCGCCACCCCGCTTGATTTTGCATTCAGTATTCATACAGAAATAGGCCTTAAAACCCGTGGTGCCCGTGTAAACGGAAAATTAGTACCCCTTAGCCATGAGCTAAAAAGCGGTGATCAAGTGGAAATCATCACCTCAGAGCACGCAAAACCAACTACTAACTTGTTGGATTATG
Source organism: Leeuwenhoekiella sp. (assembly GCA_041689735.1). Taxonomy (GTDB): domain Bacteria; phylum Bacteroidota; class Bacteroidia; order Flavobacteriales; family Flavobacteriaceae; genus Leeuwenhoekiella. The sequence goes on from JBDNGW010000291.1 coordinate 1,453, forward strand.
CTACCACGGCAAGGGCACGTTCAAAAATAAAATCTTCTTTAAAAGATGAGAAAAAGGGCGTCGCAGCAGAGGGCAAGGTCGTTCTAGCACGTAAGCTGCGCTCTCAGAAAATCACCTTAGATGAAAAGGTGATCAATGAAATGGTGATGTTTTTTAAACTCAAAACATCCCTAGATCTTTTTTACCGTGTGGGCAGCGGCACGATAGACAATAAGATGATCAAGGATTACGCCTCGTCGCGCAGTAATGCGTTTATAAGTTATTTTAAGAATAAAATACGCAAAGC
>JBDNGW010000292.1:0-2396 GCA_041689735.1 Leeuwenhoekiella sp.
GTACGCATCTTTTCCACATTTACTTAATTCAGGGTCTTTATTAGTTGTAAGTCCATAAATAGAGTTAATCCCAATAAGCGGTAAAACTAAAAGCGTAGAGATCAAATTCTCGAATGAAAATCCAGCCGTTTTACACCAACTAAACTGGCTTTTTATTTTATTGAAACCTAAAATGTTTAAATGTGCTTGTAAGTATTCTGAACTAAGCCAAACCTTATTGAATTTCCCTTTTATTTCTTGAATTTTTGCAATACCTTCGTTTTGTAGCATGTTTTGTACTTTTGTGTAGTAACTTAAAGATACAACAAAACCAAGGGTTCACCTTGGTTTTCATGCTATTTATTGCCGTTTAAACCCTGTAAATAATGGGTGCGAAACGTAGACAAGGGTTTGACTATTGGAAAGCCCTTGAATGCTCCCATGATTACAACAACCTGATTTATTACGAAGGGGACAATAGCGATAAAAAACAGTGGGAAGGGTATGGCCCATATGCTGAAACCAAAGATGCCATTTCCTATATTCAACAAAATGCGGGGAGCGACAAACCTTTTCTAATGGTACTCGCCTGGGGGGCTCCACATTTTCCTCATACCAGTGCTCCCAAAGAATTTCAAGAGCAATTCCATGAAGAGGACATAATACTGCGCAGCAATGTTACAGATGACATGAGGGGGATAGCGAAAAAGGAAGCCGTAGGATATTACGCCCATATCCTCGCCTTGGACAAATGCATGGGCGAGTTGCAGAAAGCGATCGATGAAGCCGGAATATCCGAAAACACCATCGTTGTCTTCACCTCCGACCATGGTGAAATGATGGGCTCCCAGGGTATACGACCCAAACAAAAGCAGGTACCTTGGGTAGAATCTGTAAATGTTCCTTTCCTACTGAAGTATCCAGCTCGGTATGGAAATACGAAGATAGAAGTCGACGTCCCCATCAATGCCCCCGATATCCTACCTACTCTTTTGGCACTCGCAAGATTACCGGTACCAGAATCTATTGAGGGCGAAAATATGGCTGAAGTGATCGGTAATCCAGAGGTTAAAAAGGATAAAGCTGCACTCGTCATGAATGTCTCTCCATTTGCCGGAAAAGTGGATGAATACCGGGGCGTTTACACCAGCCGCTATGCCTATGTGAAAACTCTTGACGGTCCGTGGTTTATGTTCGATCAAAAAATAGACCCACTTCAGATGAATAATTTGATTGGCAAACCTGAATATGAACAGATACAAAAAGAAATGGAAGCTACACTTCAGAGAGAGTTAAAAAAAATAGGTGACGAATTTATGCCAAAGCAATATTACATCGACAAATGGGGGTGTAAGCTAACAAAAGGGGGATATATAGATTATTCGAAAGATGCTGAATTTCAAGGTCCTAAAATAAATCAGTAGCTTAACTAAGCTAATGAAACTGATATCTAAAACAATGAAACGACTTCAATTAACCTTAACTGCTTTGATCGTTAGTGCTACTAATCAGGTACAAAAATGGTCACATACCAAAGCCGGAAAAAAATCGGTTACGAGTATTTTTTTTATGATTATAGCAGTAGCGGTCGTAAGTGCCGTGAAACCAACAATAAACGAAATAGCGAATGTGCCGGTAATCAGAATGGCCCGTTACTTGAAAAGACTGCCCAAAAACCCAATATTATTATTTTATATGCTGACGATATGGGCTTTGGTGATCTGGGCATTCAAAATCCGGATTCTAAAATACCGACACCAAATTTGGATAAATTGGCAGAGCAGGGAATGCGTTTTACCGATGGCCATAGTTCATCTGGGATTTGTACCCCAAGCCGGTACGCCATGCAAACCGGACGATATCATTGGCGGGATTTTCATGGCATTGTTGGGCCCATGGTCAAACCTTGTTTTAAGGAGAATCAATACACCATGGCGCAAATGTTTAAAGAGAAAATGGCTACAGAACGGCTTGTATTGGCAAATGGCACCTGGGTTGGGATTGGGATAACATTCGAAAGCAGGATTGGGAGCAACAGGACTCGCTGAAACTATGGGGACGATATTTTCGGTACTATCCGGCGCAAGCATATAATTGGAACCAACCAATAACTGGCGGTCCCTTAGATCGGGGGTTCGAATATTATTTTGGTGATGGGACCATTAATTTTCCACCTTATGTGTGGATCGAGAACGATCGGGTAACGGAAGTTCCCACAGTTTCCATGACCACTCCAAAAGGATTGGTGCAGGAAGGCCCCTGGGGAGTTCGACCGGGACCCGCGGTTAAAGATTGGGATTTCTTCAAGGTTCTTCCCACCCTAACGCAAAAGGCAGTGGATTATATAGAAAGGCAAGAGGGTAATGACCGGCCATTTTTCCTATATAGTGCCTGCCCGAAAACCCACAACTCTTTAA
>JBDNGW010000293.1:0-4981 GCA_041689735.1 Leeuwenhoekiella sp.
GCTGAAACGCCTGCATTCATATTGTAGATGTTCTTCAAATTTCTCACAGACGTAATCATATATTTTCACTAACTTATAATCCTTGTCATTGCTGTTTGTATCCATAATAATCTCGTTAAAATTGACTATTAAGATACTGTATATCAATTACTTAAACAAGTTTAATGCGTTGTTTTTCAACAAATTGAACTTGTTTTTCCATCTTTTTTTAACCCTTGATTCGCATTAATAACAAAAATCAATTATGAAAGCACTTTTTTTAAACATTTGTTTATTTATCGCAGCAACCACTATGGCACAAACTAATATGGACGCGCTGGTAACCGTGACCGGTGAGGGCAAAATTATTGCGGTACCTGATCAGGTCACTATTAATCTAGGAGTAGAAACTACCGGAAAAGATCCCAAGACCGTAAAGACCGAAAACGATAAGGCAATTGATGCGGTGCTCAAGTACACTAAAAAAATGGGCATTACACAGAATAACATAAAAACGGAATACGTCAACCTAAATAAAAATTACAATTACGATAATAAAACCACCACATACACTGCGCGCCAGACCATGAGTATAAAAATGGAAAATATGGACAAGTATGAGGAAGTTGTCGCCGGACTTATGACTGAAGGTGTGAATACGATCAATGGAATTCAGTTTTCTTCTTCAAAACAGGACGAATACGAACAAAAAGCACGCACGCAAGCTATTCTGAACGCAAAAGAAAAAGCCCAACAATATTTAAGTCCGTTGGGTCAAAAAGTGGGTTCGGTCAGAACTATTATAGAATCTGGGGCTAGTTCTCCACAACCAAGATCAATGATGATGGAAAGCCGAGCAATGATGGCTTTAGATAAATCTTCTGGTGAGACTTTGGCAGCGGGTGAGATTACTATAACCGAAAGCGTTGAGGTTACCTTTTATCTTAAGCAATAGTTTATTCAGTTAATTTTTTTTGTTTGCATATTAAGTGAATATCAATATTTTAAGGGCTTTTAATTCCTGTTTCTGAAAATCTAATTAAGTGTATTGGATTTTTTCAGAAGGGATTTAAAAGCTTTTCTGATATGTTGGGATTGGATTTATTATTGCAGATAAAAATTCTTGATAATAAATAACTGAAATATGTTTAAAACGGTTGAAAATGGTCTAAAATAGACTAAATTCAGTATAAATTAACAATTTTGCGGCAAACCAGTTTTTATTGATCATACAGATTTTTGAGCTATAATACGGAAATCTTATACTTGCAAGCTAAGTTTTGATAAAACCAGTCTGCTGGTTAATATCTCAAGCGCTTAAAAGGATTGAAAATTTAGTTTTTCTATTTATAACTTATCGCGTTTCTCGTAAATTGCAGATATAAAACTTAATTATGTCAGAAAATCTTGGCGATTATAGAAAATCGTACGATAAAAATAGCCTTACTATAAAAGATAGCGACGGTGATCCCATTCAACAATTTGACCAGTGGTTTAAGGAGGTTGAAAACAGCGATGGTGTTGCGGAGGTCAATGCAATGACAATTGCCACTATTGGCCTTGATGGTTTTCCCAGAAGCCGTGTCGTCCTGCTAAAGAACTATGACGCACAGGGTTTTACATTTTACACCAATTATAAGAGCGAAAAAGGAAAAGCTATTGCTGCAAACCCCCATATCTGTATTTCCTTTTTTTGGCCAAATCAGGAGCGTCAGGTGATCATAAAAGGAAAGGCCAAGAAGGTTTCAGAAAAACAGTCCAATGCGTATTTTCAAGCTAGGCCAAAGGGCAGTCAGTTAGGCGCTTTGGTTTCGCCGCAGAGCGAGATAATACCAGATCGTGAGTTTCTTGAAAATCGGTTGCAGCTGCTTGAAAATGAATATGACGACAAAGAAGTCCCAAGACCAGAGCACTGGGGCGGATTTCTGGTTGCGCCCCACGAATTTGAATTCTGGCAGGGTCGCCCCAACCGCTTACATGACAGAATACGCTACACCGGTCATAAAAACCAGTGGAAACGGGAACGTCTCGCTCCTTAAAAAATAGTTTATGAAAACATTGTACCTTGTAAGACACGCAAAATCGGCATGGGAATTTAACCTTGAAGACCACGAGCGCCCATTGAATGAACGTGGACTCTATGATGCATCATTCGTTGCTCGAAATATAAAAGACGAAATAAGGATTCCCGATATGATTATGAGCAGCGACGCAGTACGTGCAAAAACCACGGCCATGCTGTACCTTAAAGAATTTGGAATTGACCAATCTGTACTTATTTTAGACCCAAAATTGTACGATTTCAACGGGCGTGAGGTAGAAAAGATCGTACGTGGCACTTCAGATGATGTAAACTGTCTTATGATTTTTGGGCATAATAATGCGATGACCAGCCTTGTCAATAAATGGGGCGATCTAGAGATAGAGAATGTATCTACCGCAGCCTTAACAGAGCTCGTTTTTAAACAGAAAAACTGGGCCGAAATTAAAAATGGCACCACCAAACAATATATCACACCGAAGCAATTTAAATAGATGATTAAAAAGCCCCTACCACCCGTTAATGACGAAGATAGATATATAAATAGGGAGATAAGCTGGCTGCAGTTCAATGCTAGGGTATTGCAAGAAGCGGAAGATGAGACCGTACCTTTAATAGAGCGGCTGCGTTTTGTTGGTATATTCTCCAATAATTTGGATGAATTCTTTAAAGTGCGCTACGCCTCGGTAAAACGTATCGTGGAGGCCGGGAAAAAGGGCAGAAAAGCGCTGGGCGTTTATGCGGCAGATGAGCTGCTTGAGAAAATCACGCACATCGTCATTGCGCAACAGGCGGAAAGCATGAACGTCCTGGCCAATATTCATAAAAAATTAGAACTGGAGCGTATTGTTGTTATACGCGAAGATGAGGTAAACCACCCCGAACATATAGAATTTATAAAAAATTTCTTTATGGAGCGCGTGAGCCCTGCGCTGCTTACCATTATTCTAGACCATAATATGGTGCTTCCGCGCATTCAGGATCTGGAGGCGTACCTTACGGTAAAAATCAAGAAGAAAGGGAGATCAAAGCCCATGTACGCCTTGGTGGAAATCCCAAGTAGCCTTGATCGATTTGTGGTGCTTCCTAAAATAGGGGACACCGATTATATCATGATCCTCGATGATCTGATACGTTTTAATCTGGATGTGGTCTTTAACATTTTTGAATACGATTCCATTACCGCCCACATGATAAAAATAACCCGCGATGCGGAACTTGACATTGAGTCCGATCTCGGCAAGAGTTTTGTTGAAAAACTTTCCCGAAGTATAAAAGACCGTGAGGATGCTGAACCGGTGCGTTTTGTTTACGATCAATCGATAGATAAGCACACGCTCACTTTTCTCTTGAATTTACTGGGCATAGAAAATAATGACAGCATCATTCCCGGGGGACGTTACCATAATAGGAAGGATTATATGGATTTTCCCAGTCTGGGAAGAACCGATCTTTTATATAGCCGGCAAAAACCGTTGCCCATCAAAGGCATTTCCCTTAACGAAAGTATTTTAAAGCGGATCGCCGAAAAAGATTTCCTACAGTACACCCCGTATCACACCTTTGCCTATATCATTAAATTTTTACGCGAGGCCGCTTTAGACCCGAAAGTAAAAACCATTAAAATAACCATTTATAGGCTTGCAAAAATAAGTCATGTGGCCAGTGCGCTCATCAATGCGGCAAAAAATGGCAAAGAAGTTACCGTGCAGATAGAGTTGCGTGCCCGGTTTGACGAAGCGTCAAATATGTTGTACGCAAACATGATGCAAGATGAAGGCATACGACTTATTTTTGGTGTACCCGGTCTTAAAGTACACAGTAAAATATGTGTGATAGAACGATTGGAAAGCAACGGTACGTTGAAGCGTTACGGGATTGTAAGTACCGGTAATTTTAATGGCACTACCGCTCGCATTTATACAGATTATACGCTCTTTACCGCAAATAAGGAGATTTTAAGGGATATTGATAAGCTATTCAATTTTTTTGACACAAATTATATTGTCAATACCTATAAACATTTGATCATTTCCCCGCATTATTCCCGTATGCGGTTTTATAAACTTATAAATCAGGAAATTGTCAAGGTCAAAAATGGTGGTAAAGGCTATATTAGGATTAAATTAAACAGTATTTCCAACTATGAGATTATAGATATGCTGTATGAGGCCAGCCAGGCCGGTGTGAAAATTGATATGATCGTACGCGGTGTCTGCTGTATTATTCCCGGTGTAAAAGGGATGAGCGAAAACATTAATGTTATTAGCGTGATTGATAAATTTTTGGAACATCCCCGTGTACTTATTTTTGGCGAGGAAGGGAAAGAATCTGTATTTATTTCTTCGTCAGACTGGATGTCCCGTAACCTTGATAATAGGGTAGAGGTGACCTGTCCCATTTACGATCCTGAGATTAAAAAGGAAATCATTGATACGTTTATGATCAGCCTTGAAGATAATGTAAAGGCCCGCACGATTACCAAGGCGCAAAATAACGCGTACCGTAAAAATGACAAACCAGCGTTACGCTCTCAATTTGCCACCTATAAGTATTACTTGAATCAGCTAGATGCAACTGATTTTTAATTTTTCAAATGACCCCAAATGAAATTTATCTCTTGAAGGGTGCTCCGTTCAAAGAGAAAATTTAAAAAATTAAGGGTTGCACTGAAAAAAGGCGCTGCCCGATTTTTAATCTATTTAGAGGCTTTCATTTGCAAGGCTCAACCTGAAAAGTAAGTAACTTTCCGGTTTATACTTCATGTGACTGTCTGCCAGACAAATAAAATTTGCCTCGAGATGCTAAATTTCCATCTGTACTAAATTCCTAAGGAAGATTCACCTAACTTTTCTTTTTAATGTTCTACTGAAATCTTGGCTCAACTAAACAATTGCGATGATGCATATATATTAACATAATCCTTTTCAATATTTTTATAAATATTTAGGGCATCAGGCC
>JBDNGW010000294.1:0-7210 GCA_041689735.1 Leeuwenhoekiella sp.
GATTCAGAGAGGCAAAATCATAGGTAACGGTCCTTTCTGCAATAGCGCCATCAACTCCTTCCAAAATTAAATTGGCTGCCTCAAACCAGCCCATATATTCCAACATCATTACCCCCGGACAGAATTTCCGAAGTAGGGTTTTCTTTTTCCAGCCCCGTATATTTAGGAGCTGTTCCATGGGTGGCCTCAAATATTGCAACACCGGTATTAGAATTGATATTGGCACCCGGAGCGATACCTATAGCTCCGACAAGGGTCGCTAAGGCATCCGAAATGTAGTCCCCATTGAGATTTAGCGTTGCTATGACATCATATTGTGACGGTTTTAAAATAATCTGTTGCAGAAAGGCATCGGCAATGACATCTTTGATTACCAATTGACAGTTGTTTTTTTTTATCACCATCCAGGGGCCACCTTTATATTCTGTTGCATCGAATTCCTCTTTTGCCAACTGATATCCCCAATCTTTAAATTTACCTTCGGGGAATTTCATGATGCTACCATTATGAACTATGGTTACAGAATCTCTTTTATGCTCAATAGCATATTCGATTGCTGCTCTGATTAACCTTTTCGTCCCCTCTTGGGAAAACAGATTTCACCCCTAGTGAGACTGTATCAGAAAATCGCAAACTTTTGACGCCTATCTCATCTATGAGAAACCTTTTTACTTTATCCACTTCCGGTGTACCACTTAACCATTCGATCCCAATATAAATATCCTCGGTATTTTCACGGAATATAACCATATCGACCAGCTCGGGATTCTTGACCGGTGAGGGTACCCCATTATAATATTTTACAGGTTTTACACAGGCAAAAAGATCAAGTTCCTGTCTGATAGCAACGTTGAGAGATCTTATCCCTCCACATACGGGTGTGGTCAAGCGACCTTTGAGGGCCACTAGGTGCTCCCGGATATCTTCCAGGGTTTTTGTTGGTAACCATTCCCCTTTTAATGAAAAGGCCTTCTCACCTGCATAAACTTGTTTCCAAAAGATTTTTCTTTCCCCTCCGTAAGCGATTTCGATAGCGGTATCAATTACTTCCTTTGTTGCTTTCCAAATATCTGGGCCAAAGCCATCGCCTTCTATATATGGGATTATTGGATACGCAGGGACTTTTAATTTTTTATTTTTGAATATTATTTTCTCTCTAATCATATTTTATTCCGTTAATTCTCTTACGTTATTTTTATCATTATCCATAAAAATCAAGGCAATATCGATTAGGTTTCCACTTCAATTACGCATTGCTAAAGCTTACACATAACCGTCTATAGGGGTTACCCGGTTTCATCAATTTTTTTTAAGATTGTTTCTATCGTCCCCTGCCAGTTTCTTTCCCTACTTGAGATATCCTTGAGCATTTTTACATAATAGCTTCGGTACACTTCATCTTCAACAAGCGTATGGATATCCACATTTGTAAACCCAAGGCGTTTCAACTTTTCAATGGCCAAATTGTTCAATTTATTTTCTCTATATGAATTGCTCATAAGGATACCTCCTATTATTGATTGTAATTGCGTCCTTGATTTTAAAGGCTAAGACATTCAATGGGGCCCACCTTTAAGAGTTTCAACATTCGCAAATTCAGAGTATTTTTTAAAGTTATCCTTGAACATCGATGCCAGATTTTCTGCCATTACATCATATCTATGTTTGTCGACCCATGTATTTCTTGGATCTAATATTTCCGAGGGTACATTTGGGCACGAAGATGGAATGGCGAGACCAAAAAATTCATCACAATTATATTCCACCCCTTCCAGCTGCCCCTCCAATACAGAACCTATCATGGCCCGGGTATGTTTCAAACTGATCCGTTCTCCAACAATATATTCTCCACCGGACCATCCCGTATTGATCAGCCAAACTTTTACATTATGTTTTTTAATCTTACCACCCAATATTTCAGCATATTGGGTAGGGTGAAGTGGCAAAAATGGTTCGCCAAAACAGGCAGAAAAAGTGGCTTGGGGTTCATTTATACCTGCTTCTGTCCCGGCTACTTTTGCGGTATACCCTGAAATAAAATGATACATGGCCTGACCTGGTGTTAATTTTGAAATGGGGGGTAAAATCCCAAAAGCATCACAGGTAAGAAAGAAAATATTTTTGGGCAAACTTCCAATTGATGGTACCACGGCATTTTCAATAAAGTGGAGAGGATAAGCTGCCCTTGTGTTTTCTGTAATACTCGTATTTGAATAATCGACCTTATTTGTTCCGGGATAAAAGTTTATATTCTCGAGTAAGGTTCCCTTTTTAATCGCATTGAATATCTGGGGTTCCTTTTCTTTGGTCAGGTTTACACATTTTGCATAGCACCCTCCTTCAAAATTAAAAATTTTGGTGTCGTCCCAGCCATGTTCGTCATCTCCAATAAGTTTTCGGTCCGGGTCTGCAGAGAGAGTGGTTTTTCCGGTACCGGAGAGTCCAAAAAAGATGGCTGTGTCATTTTTGGTGCCAATATTAGCAGAACAGTGCATAGGGAGTGCTTTTCTCTCTTTTGGTAGAATGAAATTTAAAATTGTAAAAACACTTTTTTTAATTTCCCCTGTATAGGCACTTCCCCCAATCAGGATTTTTTTACATTTAAAGTTGATGATTGTAAAATTGGACTGTCGGGTTCCGTCTACTTCAGGATCGGCATTAAAACCAGAGGCAACAATTATTTCCCAATCTGGCACAAAATTTTCAAGTTCCTTTTTTGAGGGCCTTAGAAAAAGAGTGTTGGCAAAAAGGTTTTGCCAGGGAGTCTCCGTAATTATTTTAAGATTCAGTCTGTACTCACTTGGAGCACACACGTAGGAATCCCGGATAAAAACATCCCTATTTTCCAAGTAAGAAATGACCTTTTTATAAAGATTCTCAAAAATTTCAGGCTGCATGGGATGGTTAACTTTACCCCACCAAATCGAATCCCTGGTTGTCTCGTCTACAACGATAAACTTATCCTTTGGGGAACGCCCGGTAAAGGTGCCGGTATTAACTGCTAAGGCTCCAATATCTGTCAACGTTCCTTGATTCAGTTTGATGGTCATTTCCATTAATATCTCAGGGGGTAGGTTCAGGTATATATTTTTCTCCCTGAGAGAGGTTAAATCATTGCTTTTCATAGCGTTTTCGGATAGGCTCATGTTATTTTTTTTATAGTACAAAAGTACGGTTGGCTACGTTCTGAATTCTTGACACAGGTTTGTTTAAAAATTGATTTCGATCAAGTTTTCCATAGTTAGCGCAGATCTTTATTTATCTTTGACAAGAACAAAATGTATTGAAAAATGTCAGAAAGTATAGGTTTTCCTATAGATGATTATCACTTCAAAAGTCACTCTATTTTCGAAGAATTGCCTGAGGAGGACCAGGATTTTGTCAAGACGGTAATGCTCTTGAAAAAGTACAGGAAAGGTGAAATGGTTTTTATTGAAGGATCTTATCCCTCCGGAATATTTTATTTGATTGAAGGAAAAATAAAAAAGTTTAAAGTAGACAAAGAGGGCCGGGAGCATATTATCTATATTTGTAACAGTGGAGAACTTTTGGGCTATCCTGCATTGTTGAGTGAAGAAACATTTTCAGATTCCGCAATGGCTTTGGAAAATATCACCGTTGGATTTATTCCCGGAAAAAGATTTCTGGAACTGCTTGAAAAATCCACGGTTCTCTCCAGCAAACTTTTGAAAAATCTGAGCCATGAATTTGCTGTACTTGAAAACAATATCATCTCTATAGCCCATAGAACAGTGAGGGAAAGGCTTGCCCTTACATTACTTATTTTGAGGGATAAATTCAAAGCAGGCGATAAGCTCAATGAAATCGTAGAAATAACCCTCACCCGGGAGGATTTGGCAAATATCCTTGGAACCGCGGTGGAAACGCTGGTTCGATTTTTAAGGGAGTTCAAGGATGAAGACATAATTGAGACCAAGGGCAGGACCATTCGCATTTTGAAAGCCCACAAATTAGTCGAAATTGCAAATCTTTGATAAGGGTTTGATTAACCATAAACAGTAAAATAATTATTTCGAGGGTGTATTGAAATTCAAAAAGTCTAAACACTAAAGGGATCACAATGGGGTTCACAGTTTTTAAATTTTTAATAACCACTTCTTAAATTCCTTTAACCCTTGATACCTGCTACAAATTGGAACTTTGTAAACTCAGTTCGTTCTCCAAAGCCTTAAAATAAACTTGAGTGGTAGAAGGTTTAGTTTGCCCCAATGAGATAGAAATCGTTTCTATAGTACCCCATTAGAAACTGAAACGCTAGTTTTGAAAGCATGTCGGGCGGAATGGAAGGTGATTTTTTCTTATTTCCGTAGATTCGATAATTTACTTTAAGTGATCATTTTTTAATTAGACACTGGAGGAAAATTCTCCTAATGATACAAAGAGATCCCTCCCTAACTTCGCTGATATAATGCCCTGAGCTTACTCCCTGAAAGTTTATTACTACTATTGCCCACGTACTTGTTCCCAAATGCTCTAAAAATCCAAGTATAATCGGATCGATTCTTATCTGGACTTCTTTGCAAAGTTCAATTAAACCATGGCTATGTCGCTGCCGCTAGGACGCATTTCAAAACTTAATTGAATAAAATATCCGCTAAGTTTCAAAACGTTATATTGTTTGCCTGATGTTCAATTAAAGGATTCCTATAATGCTGCCGCTTGGGCTCATTTCAGACATCATCGAATAAAATATTCGACAATTCCAGAAATGTTATAAAATTTGGTCTAAGTATAGTAAAATGGATACCTATCTCATTGATAAATTCAATGAGATAGGTATCCATTTTAAGAGTATCAGTGAACCTGAATTCAACACTAAATCGGCCAACAGTAAATTTTTCCTTCATATTTTTTCAGCAGTCGCAGAGTTCGAAAGAAATTTGATCAGTGAACGTACCAAAGTTGGACTGGTTAATGTCAGGAACAGAAAAAAACTTTTGGGCTGGCCCGCTGGAGCGAAAAAAGGAACCATTGATAAGTATCAATATGTCAAAAATCTTTACGATAATCAAAACACACCAATTAGTGAAGCATGCGAAAAAGCTGAAATGGTAAAACAACCTTTTATTGATTTGAAAAAGAACTGCTGAAAAATCCCTAAAGGACATTTTCTACAATTTTTGGTCTGGAGCCTATTATCGGTATATTACTTTTCCTCTTTTTCTTTCACAATCAGTACCGAACACTTGGAGTGCGTTGCTAAATATTGTGAAACAGAACCCAATAAAAAGCGTGAAAATGCCCCGTGTCCTTGTGAACCGACTACAATCAAATCTGCACCAAAGGATTCTGCTTTTTCTAAAATCGCTCTTTTTGGAAGACCACTGACAACACTTGTTACTATAGTAAGCGAGCCATTTTTTCTTTCAATATTTTGACAGCTTCGGAAACAATTTTTTCTCCTATTTTTTGAGCATTGGTTATAAAGTCCTGATAGTAGTCTGCAAGAGTTCGTGTAGTTGTAATTAGCTCTCGTGTTGACATTGCGGGATGCTCATAGACGTTTATTACACTAACCTCACTGTCATTGGGCAAAGACATTTTTGCAAGTTCCTTAACAGCGGCTTTACTAAAATCTGAACCATCTAGTGCTAATACTATTTTCATAATTTTTTGTTTTTTAATCCTTTATTGAGGATATAATACCCTGATTTCTACCCAAATTCAGGTGGGCTTGCCTCTAATTTTTATAAGTTTCCTTCTCGATAGCTATCGTTACATACCTCGTGGATCCCGTCTGTGCCTTGCGGGCGGGGTCGATCGAGGTTTTTTATTTAGAATATTCCGGCACAATAGGGGTCCTTTTAAACCAAAGGGCACTCTAATCCAACTCGTTTTGAACATTTCTTTCTAAAGTCCTTTTTGGCCAGATAGATTACCGCCTATAGAGCAAATACGATAAGCTACCACATGAACTCGGGCTTTTGGATAGTCCAATCCTTTTTTGGGTTTTAGATAATCAACTGGTTCCTTGACGGTCAGAGGATAGGTAGCTTTTCCTGTTCGTCCGTAAAAAGTTGTGCTTTCACCATAATCGAAATTCTTCAATCCAAAAACCAGTTTTCTCTCCCGTATTTCCCAATTCGTTGTGGGATGTCAATACCATTAGTACTTTATTTTAGCTATCTCTTACAGTTATTATTATATTTTCATAATCATTGTTCCTTGATTTTCCCTGTCAAATAAATCAGGAAATGCCTGAGGGATGTTATCAGATCCTTCAATGATGGTTTCAGCAAAGGTTATGTTTTTGATAAAAGTTCAAATCTAAAGTTCCATACTATTGCAAGCTTATATCTTACACAATTGTTTCAATAAGTTGTATCTATCTCACTTTTTACCACTAAGATCAAAAAAAGCCTGCACTTTTTAAAATATTATCAAGCATTTCCTATTTTGGATCAGGACTTTCTGTGCTGATTATTCCACAGTCTTCCATAGTGATGGTCCTGTGCGTGTTGGCTTTAAAATGAGGTCATGGATAACTTGACTTAATATATTTATCTGGCATACAGATAAGAGCTGTTTCTGTTTAAATTAATTTTGAAAAATGAAAAGATCACAAAGAAACTAAAATCAGGTTGGAATAGTTGAAGGAACATTTTGTCCTATTTTTGGTATAGGGCCCAATTGCGCAATTGCTTAGAAAGAAAATAGGCAATAAAGGAAACCTGGCACAACCTTCTTGATTTTTTAAACCAAGAAGGCTTTTACTCTATCATTAAATTAAGTGATAAGAACAATAAAACATTGGGCAGGAATTCATTATATGGTTTTTGCATACTGAAGAAGAAGGGGTTGAAGCATGATCACAGTTTTGCCCTTGAAATACGCTGGGAATTGAATCATACCGCTGATGAAGTATCGGAGCATCTGTATCCGGCTTCGTGCGGAATGAACCGCAATCCCTGGTTTATTCATAGACCAGCCTACAGGCACACCCCATCACGGCAATATCCATGTGTGGGGGTTATAGGGGAAAAGGGTGCCATTGGTACCGCTTTTGATATTACAATCCTGAACGACCTTGACCGGTTTGATTTGGTGATCGATGCGAATGACAAGTTACAGCAATTTAAAAATAAAACCGCTTACCTGAAACAAGAGATGTAGGATAAGCTTATTGAACACAAATAGTATATCCGGAAAATGGGTTGGAAATGCCGGAAATAAGAGATCGGAAATGGAA
>JBDNGW010000295.1:0-3050 GCA_041689735.1 Leeuwenhoekiella sp.
GCCAGAACTTTGCCGTAGGCTTCCTTCAGATTCCACCTCACGGTGGACACCCTTGCCCTAAGCTAATGGTAGGTAACTACAGACCCCCATAACGGACTTGCACCGTCTAGTCATTTGCCATGCACGGCACACTAAAAAAATCCGGGTCGTTAAATCCCGGATAAAGGGTTAACCCATGTTTACCTGTCTCAAGTTTTAAATACACCCATTTGGCTGTATTTATCCATTCTTTTTTCCACAAGATCTGCTGCGGATAGATTTTTTAGATCTTTGTAGGCTTTTAATATTTCTACTTTTACGATAGCAAAGGTTTCTTCCCGATTGCTATGCGCGCCACCCAAAGGTTCTTCCACGATTTTGTCTACTAGCTTTTGTTTCTTCATATCCTGAGCGGTAAGTTTGAGCGCCTCTGCAGCTCTCTCCTTATACTCCCAGCTGCGCCATAAAATAGACGAACATGACTCCGGCGAGATTACGCTGTACCACGTGTTTTCTAGCATAAGCACCCGGTCACCCACGCCTATTCCCAAAGCTCCACCACTTGCACCCTCGCCGATGATCACTACGATAATGGGCACTTTCAACTTGGTCATCTCAAAGATATTGCGGGCAATCGCTTCTCCCTGACCGCGTTCTTCCGCCTCAAGACCGGGATAGGCGCCAGGAGTATCTATAAGACTGATCACGGGAATCCCGAATTTTTCAGCACTTTTCATGAGCCGTAGCGCCTTGCGGTAGCCTTCTGGATTTGCCATACCAAAATTGCGAAACTGGCGTGTTTTTGTATTGTAGCCCTTTTGCTGACCGATGAACATAAAACTCTGATCACCTATTTTGCCCAGCCCACCTATCATAGCTTTGTCATCTTTGACATTACGGACACCGTGCAGTTCTAAAAAAGTATCACCACAAAAAGCTTTTATATAATCTAGGGTATAGGGCCGGTTAGGATGACGCGAAAGCTGTACCCGTTGCCAGGGGCTCAGGTTTTTATAGATATCCTTTTTGGTCTCGGCCAGTTTTTTTTCTATCTGCTTACAGGTATTGGAAACATCCACATCGCTTTGCTGCCCTATGACTGAGCATTTTTCGAACTGTTCTTCCAGCTCTTTGATGGGCTGTTCAAAATCCAAATATTCCATGTAGTGAGAAAATTTTAGTGAGAAGGCAAATATACAAGATTTTAAAACGTCCCTCCAATGCCTTTTGCCAATATTAATTTGAACGCATCGTTTTTCTGAGCTCTTTATCCACCGCTTCGCGGAAGCTAATCTTCAACAGGGAAAGTCCAGAAACCCTTAAAAAGCACCTAAAAACGATCAAAACCCCATTAAAACAGCTACTTTTAGTCCGTTTTTTCAGGTGAAAGACTGGCGTTTTTAGCTTCTGTAAGTCGGCCTTGCGGATTTTCCAACGTTTTGGGCTGCATTCCATTTTTCCGCCTGCGGCGAGTTTTAAAGATTCCATTGAGCACGACCGTACTCAAGATCAACAGTGCGCCATAATAAAACCCGGTGTTCATCTGCTCCACATTTCCCAGGATCACAAAGGCCAACAGAATACCATAAACGGGTTCCATGTTTACAGTCAGCATGATGGTATACGGACTCAAATGCTTCATAACCTTTACCGAAGCAATAAACGCGTATGCGGTACAGATAGTGGCCAGGATGAGGATGTAAAACCAATCCATAGCGGGCAGCTGAAAGAAATCACTATTGAAACCGCCGCTGAACAACAGATAAAGCGTCACAAAACCCACCCCGGCCGAAAGCTCATAAACAGAAATCACAGAAGGGCGGTAGGTTTGGGCAAACTTGCCATTAATAAGTGTAAAAACGGAAGATAGAAAAGCAGAAATGAGTGCTACAATAATTCCTTCGGTATATCGGGTTTCGACCTCAAAAATGAGATAAAGACCACAGATAACGAGCAGACCAAAAAATATCTCGTACCAGATCACCTTCCGTTTATAGAAAATGGGTTCCAGGATTGAAGTAAAAAAAGCGCCGCTGCTCATTATGGCCAGTGTGATGGAAACATTGGCGATTTTTATGGCGCCAAAAAAAGTAAGCCAGTGCATCGCAATCACGATACCAGCAATAATAAAGCCCAGAGCGGTCTTTTTTTTCACCTTCATGGAAATGCCCATATATTTAATATATCCAAAAATAACCAGCGAAGCCAGTAACATACGGTACCAAACCAGTGCCACGGCACCTATGCTTATGAGCGCACCTAGTACGGCGGTAAAGCCCCAAATAAAGACAATGACATGAAAATGCAGGTAACTGCGCAGTTTATCGTTTGGCATTTCGCAATAGATAAATGGCAAGGATGCCAAAAACAACATTGGGTAGCCATACCGCGATAATGGGCGAAAAATCAGATTGCTCAGAAATTGTGGTAAATACCTTATCAAAAAATATAAAAATAAATGCAAGGGAAATACCCAACGCAAGGTTGATCCCCATCCCACCACGGCGTTTGATCGCCGAGACCGCCACTGCGATAATGGTCAAAATGTAGGCGCTTACCGGCAGACTGAAGCGTTTGTAAAGAACCACTTCATAGCGGTTTATGGCCGATGACCCCCTGGCTTTTTCTTTAGCGATAAAGTCACGTAATTCTGGCGTATTAAGTGTTTCAGCAATATATTCCACAGGAGTCAGATCTTCCAAATCGAAATCAAAAACGGTATCCAGGTTTCTTTCGGTCTCCAGAATATCGTTTTCTTTACCTACTATCCGTTTTTTATAACCATTAAGGGAATAGGTGCTGTCTTCGGGTTTAAAAACGATACTGCGCGCTTGCAATTTGTATTTTAAGGTGTTGCCCTCAAAATGTTCCAACGTAAAATTATTCCCCAAATTTTGCGCAGGGTTAAAACGGCTCACATAAATATAGTCGTCATCACTGATCTGCCGGTAAACATTTTGCGTCTCGCGATCTGCCCTATTGTTATTTAGATATTCATAAGTAAACTCATTAAAACCACGGCTGGCGGCAGGTGCAAGATACGTACCCATGACGTATGCGCCTATGCACAC
>JBDNGW010000296.1:0-5604 GCA_041689735.1 Leeuwenhoekiella sp.
TTACTTTTTAAACTAATTTCCATATTAATAATTATTTTTCCTATTCAACTATAAAAATTACAGCTAGCGGACTTTTTTAATCCTGCTTTAAATTTTTACCTTTACTCATAATTATAATATTTAAGTATTTGCAAAAAACATTTCAGGATAAAGGTGAAATTTTCAATGTCTTGTTCGAGGCTGCCTCAGAAGGAATAATTGTGGTTGATAATGCCCAGCATATTGTGGCGGTGAACGTTGCTGCAGAAAATATGTTTGGATATCAGAAAGGGGAATTGATCGATCAACCTTTAAATTTGTTGATTCCCAAAAAAAATCATGCCAATCATCAGCACCATTTTGAGAATTTTATTGAAAACAGTGAGAATAGGCAAATGGGTCATGGTAGAGTGCTATATGGAATTAAAAAAGACGGTTCATTATTTCCAGTGGAAGCAGGACTCAACCCATTTGAGAAAGATGGGCACAAATTTGTAATGTCCCTGATTATAGATATTAGCGTGCGCATGCAAACCGAACGACAAATAAATGACCTCAACTCGCACCTAGAGGAAAAAATAAAAACAAGAACTGGCCAACTTAGTGAAAGCATTGATAAACTAGAAGAACTTAATAAAAATCTCGAAATTGAGATTTCTAAAAGGAAAGCTATTGAAGAAAAAATTAAGGATGCCCTTCAAAAAGAGAAGGAACTCAGTGAATTAAAAACAAAATTCCTTTCCCTTGTTTCCCATGAATTTAAAACTCCTTTAAGTGGTATACTTACCTCTGCTACACTTGCCGAAAAATATACAGAAAATAAGCAACAAGATAAGCGGGAGAAACATCTGGGAACGATTCGCAATAAGGTGCATTATCTTAATAACATCCTTAATGATTTCTTATCTATAGAAAGACTGGACAGTGGGAAAGGTCAATATAAATACGCTGAATTTAGTTTAAGGCGGTTGGTCAATGAAGTAATTTACAACGCTAATGTTACTTTAAAAAATGGACAGGAAATACATTATCCAAAAGACATTGAAGATATCATTATACATCAAGATGAAAAAATACTGGAGTTGATACTGTCCAATATTTTTGGAAATGCCATTAAATATTCCCCAGAAAATACTATCATTAAACTGACAGTAATATTAAGGGACGACAAAATAGTTTTTAGTATCGAAGACCAGGGGAGGGGAATCCCGAAAAAAGACCAAAAGCATATATTTGAGAGATATTTCCGAGCAGAAAATGTATTGCTGGATCAGGGAACCGGTATCGGCTTAAATATTTCTAAAACCCATTTGGTAAATATGGGTGGGACAATAAGTTTTTTAAGTGAAGAAAATAAAGGGACTCTATTTAAAATAGAGGTTCCAATATTAAAGCTTGTTTAAAATCAATTCATACTGATTTTTAAGGGACTGCGGTTCTGGTCAAGTATCAAAATTGTTAAATATCGGGATATTCAACAATTTTTAGACAACGCCATGCCTGCCTGCCGGAAACACGTAGGTAAGTTTAAAAAAGCTCTTAATCCCATAAAGAGAATCTAGATGAAAAGAATATTGCTGATAGAAGACGATGTAACTGTACGTGAAAATACGGCAGAACTCCTTGAGCTTTCTGAATATGAAGTCATGACCTCTAATGATGGTCAGCAGGGATGCATCAAGGCACTAGCCGAGCTGCCGGATATTATTATATGCGATGTTATGATGCCGGAATTGGATGGTTATGGGGTACTTCGAGAACTTAGTGGGAACAATACAACTGCAAATATTCCATTTATTTTTCTTTCGGCCAAAACAGAGCATAAAGACGTTAGGCGTGGAATGGATTTGGGAGCCGATGATTATCTTACTAAACCATTCGAAGAAGTAGATCTACTGAGTGCAATAGAAAGTAGATTAGCTAAAGTCGCGATTTTAAATTCTTTTAAAAAAGAACACGATTCCACAGAGAAGTCACGAAAATTAAAAAGTCTTTCCGAGCTCCGTAAACAATTTGAGACCTATCAAATATTGAGTTTTAAAGGTGGAGAGCATATCTACGAAAAAGGAAAACATTCCAATTTTTTCTATCTTGTTAAGCGTGGTGTAGTAAAAACCCACCATAATGATGATAAAGGAAAGGAACTTATTACCGATCTATATAAAACTGATGATTTCTTCGGAAATTCTAGCGAAAATCCTCATGTTTCACATACCGATTATGCCACGGCAATAGAAAATACCGAGCTGTATGCCATTCCGCGAGAGGATTTTTATGAAATATTACTTCAAAATCCACATATAAGTATAAAACTGGTAGAAATCCTAAATAATAGCCTCATTGGTCTTAAAAACCAGTTGATGAATATGGCATATGGTTCTGCCAGAAAAAAAACAGCCAACACCATTTTGCTTTTCGCCGAAAAGATAGAAAAACACCCTTTAAAATCTATTCGGATATGCCGCTCAGATCTCGCAAGCGTTGCTGGTATGGCTGCAGAAAGTTTAATAAGGACGCTGTCTGAATTTAAAAAAGAGGGATTAATAGAAATTGAAGGAAGAAACATCAAATTACTCAACTCCGAAGCCTTAAGAAATATAGAATAATCAATTAATTATACCAGTAACTGATTTTCGTCATGTTTACCAGGGAATGCTAGTTCTAATTTTGGACAAACTAATTAGAACCAGTACGAATGAATGTCTTAATACTGACAGATTTTTCAGAAGTATCTGAGAATGCCGGCAGGTATGCATTAGATTTTCTAAAAGATACACCATCCACAATTTCGCTTCTTAATATTCAGGATATTAATTTGAATATAGGATATAGCGAAAAGTTGGGCAAGAAAATGCAGTCAATATCTCAAAAAATGCATGCTGCTTTAGAAAATTTAAAAACCTATAGTGCAAATTCCAAACATAATTTTCAGCTTAACCTATCACTGGATAATTTAATCACGGCGATTAGACGTTGTGTTGAAGAAAAAAACATTGATTTAATATTCATTGGGGCGGCCAGTCAAAGGGAACATAAGCATCCTTTACTTGGTGATCACGCATATGAAATAATTCAAAAAATAAAGTGTACTATTTTAGCCGTACCCGGTAATGTAAAATTTATTAATCTTAAACGCATGATCTTGCCAATAGATTACGCTGTCCTTTCAGAAAAAAAATACTTCCAAGTCCTAAGAGATCGAAATTATATAAAAAGTGAGAGTTTAACGGTAGTAAACGTCAACGAGAATGAGAATAATTGTTTGAAGGAAAAAATAATTCAAGAATTATGGAAAAATGATTCTAATGAAATTATGGACTTTAAATTTTTAAATAAAAATGCATTTTTTAACTCCGATTTTTTGTTGGAAATTCAGGATGAATTCGATGTTATTGCCATTCTTGGAAAAAATTTGAGTATTTCGGATACCCTTTTAAACAGCCGTTATGGAATGTGTTCTAAAATAAGCAACAAATTACCTATTCTAGTACTGCACGAATGAGTAATTGTGTTCTTTCAGTTATTTTGCATAAAGTGTCTGTATGCTATGTAAAATAGTAGTATTAGGAACTGTGAATAGTTTGCTGCGGTAGATTCCTTAAAAAAAATGGGTAGCTATTTTCAGGCATGGTTTCCTAAGCCAGCGATCCATTTCTTCTTATAAAAAAAATCCCTAGTACTTCTTTTGCTATTCTCAACCTAGCTTTTGGTCTATAATTTGCCAATTTGAGTTTTTATTCGCTGTCTAAAAATTTTATATCTACACAAAATTAAACTATCACAGTTATCTAAGAAATGACGAATCACTGTCCCTGTTCTTATGGAATGCTCACTGGGTACAGCAGTTTTACCGCATAACATGACAGCCGTCATTTTTTAATGACTTCAAATTCCGAAAATTTGCATTCCTAATTTATCACGTATATGGTGACCTGTTATCATTGTGGAGACAACTGTATAGCTGAAATAATACATTATGATGAAAAGTCATTCTGTTGCTCGGGCTGTAAAACGGTTTTCGATATTCTGAACGATAATGATCTCGGTTATTATTATGATTTGGAGCGATCGCCTGGAACAAGTCCTAAAACCCTTGAAGGAAAATATGATTATCTGGATAATGCGGATATCGTAGAGAAATTATTGGAATTTAATGATCGTGATACGCAGATCATTTCCTTTGTGATTCCTAGCATCCATTGCAGTTCCTGTATTTGGATCTTGGAAAACTTGAATAAATTAAACAATGCGATCAAGAGCTCGCAGGTGGATTTTCCAAAAAGATCCATTCGGGTCAGTTATAATTCCGAAGGTATTTCCTTAAAGGAACTGGTTACCTTGTTGAATAGAATTGGTTACGAACCTTCCATTTCGCTGGAGAATTACAATAAAAAAGCGGCTGTAATAGATCGAACCCTGATCTATAAATTGGGGGTTGCCGGTTTTGCCTTTGGCAATATTATGTTTCTGTCTTTTCCTGAATATTTTGAGGTAGAAGAATTTTGGCTGGATCAATTTAAGGGTTTGTTCCGTTGGCTCATGTTTGCCTTTTCCCTTCCGGTGGTTTTTTATTCGGGTTCCGATTATTTTGTTTCAGCATATAAAGGATTACGCGCCAAGATACTGAATATAGATGTTCCCATTGCTTTGGGGATCGCGGTATTGTTTTTAAGGAGTGCTGCGGAAGTGATTCTGGATTTAGGCACGGGTTTTTTTGATAGTTTGAGTGGACTGGTTTTCTTTTTACTTCTCGGAAGATATTTTCAGCAGAAAACCTATGCCTTTTTGTCTTTTGATCGCGATTACAAATCCTATTTTCCAATTGCGGTCACACGTTTAAACAATTCAATAGAAGAACAGGTACAGGTTTATAAAATCAAAAAAGGAGATCGGATCCTAATCAGAAATCAAGAATTGCTCCCCATGGATGCCATTCTAATAAAAGGAAAGGCTTCTATTGATTATAGTTTTGTGACCGGCGAGGCGGAGCCAGTAACCAAGAAAAGTGGAGATACGCTTTTTGCCGGAGGACGCCAACAAGGTGGTATAATAGAAATTGAAGTCCTTAAAGAAGTCCAGCAGAGTTATCTCACACAGCTTTGGAGCAATGAGGTTTTCAGTAAAAATAAACAGAGCAGCTTTCAAAGTCTAACGAACCAGATAAGCAAACGTTTTACCATTGCGGTATTGAGCATTGCAATAATTTCTGGGCTATTTTGGCTGATTTATGATCCTTCCAAAGCGCTTAATGTTTTTACCGCAGTGCTCATTATTGCCTGTCCTTGCGCTATTGCACTTGCCGCACCCTTTACTTTGGGAAACCTTCTTCGCATATTCGGCAGGGAAAAATTTTATCTGAAGGAAACTGCTGTAATCGAACAAATGGCTAAAATCGACACGATTGTGTTCGATAAAACCGGAACCATTACTACCAATAAGCGGAACAGGATTTCCTATGAAGGTATTGAACTTAGCACAACGGAAGAGGAACTGTTAAGTGGCAGTTTACGTGCTTCCAATCATCCGCTCAGTCGTTCTCTTTATCAACTTCTTAAAAATAACAATATTATCACGCCCGATGAATTTCTCGAACATACCGGAAAAGGGATAGAAACAACCTATAAA
>JBDNGW010000297.1:0-3037 GCA_041689735.1 Leeuwenhoekiella sp.
CCAGCAACTGCGCCTGCCTTTGCCGGTAGGCAGGTTGAAAATACTCGCCATAGCTACGGCTATGTCTGCGTTTTTCGCCTTGTTGATGAACAAAATAACTGCCTATAATTCGGTCACTTTATTTCTGAACAGATCCAAAGACCAATTTGAATCAAACCGTCTTATACGGAATATTAATAACCAATTGACGGGCTTTATATCGCCCATAATTAAACTTTAAGAATCCAATTGCTAAAAAAGCCTTAAAAAATTTAATATATATATCTTTGTTACATCTAAGAATTATCTATTGACACCAATACTATATATTATATTTGGGTTTTTTACGGCCTTTATAATCGGCATAATCACCTTACCTGAAATAATTAAAGTAATTATGGGTAGGGAAGTTTTTGATTCGCCCGGAGGACGGAAAATTCACGTGGGAAATATTCCTACAATGGGTGGTGCGGCTGTTTTTGTAGGTTTCACCCTTTCCGCTTTCATCTGGGTGCCTCCAGCAGATTTCGGCACCTTTAAATATTTGTTTTTTGCCCTGGTGCTTTTGGCCTTTACCGGCATACGCGATGATATGGTCGCACTTTCCTCTCTTAAAAAGTTCGTCATTCAATTGCTTGCTGCCTGCGTGGTGGTAGGACTGGGGGGAATATCCATTGGTTCACTATACAGTTTGGGCATCGACATTGTTTTCCCAGAATGGCTGGGTTTCGCCATAAGCGTTTTTGTAATTGTGGGATTGACCAATTCCTTTAATCTTGTAGACGGTATTGATGGGCTTGCAGCCTCAATAGCACTGGTTTGCATTTTATTTCTTGCGGTGTGGTTCTACATGACCGGTTTTACAAATATTGCCTTGATCTGTGCCGCCATGTGCGGGGCCGTAATGGCTTTTATTTGCTTTAACTGGCATCCTGCAAAAATTTTTCTGGGAGACACAGGTTCTTTGTTTATCGGATTTTTTTGTGCAGTGATCCTAATTACTTTTCTCAATAAGAATGATAGTTTGCCTCTTGATGAAATGTATAAGATCAATAACAGTGTTAGTTTGGCAATGGTATTATTTATTTATCCCATTTTTGATACGTCCCGAATAATGATGATTAGAATGTCACAACGGCGTTCTCCCTTTGCACCAGATAAGTTACATATTCACTCTTTACTCTTACGCTTGGGTCTTAAACATTATCAAATATCAATTTTTGTCAATATTTTTAGTATCCTGGCCATATTTATTTGTTTGATGTTGGATAAATTTATTCCTGACTTTGTGTTTATATTAGTTGGGTTTATTCTTTGTTTTTTAATCAGTAATTTCATTTCTAGACGTGTTAAGAAATTTAAGTCCACAAGAAAGACCATTACTATTAAAAAGCGAAAAAAAACCTAGAAAATCGTGAAAGAAATCCTTAATAAATGGCTCTTTAAGCAGCATTAAAAATAAAAGGTTAAAATAAAAAATTAGGAAGATTTTAAACATTGACGGCAATTATAGGCTGTTCAGCATTTAAAATTTACCTTTGCAGGATAAAAATCAAATAAGTCCCAACTTTGAAGAGATTTACCAAGTACATTATCGTTCCGATTACGCTTTTGCTCATTCTCAATTCTTGTGTTGCAAGAAAAGACGTGCTTTATTTTCAAGATATTGAAAATCTGCGTGAGCAACAGGATTCGGTTTCTTATACAACCGTAATACGTCCAGGTGATTTGCTCACCATAACGGTTTCTGCATTGAATCCAGAGACAGTGGTACCTTTAACCCTCCTTTAATAAGTACCGCCACTGGCGATGGCAGCATTAATGGTGCACGACGATACAAACATATCTCGTTGATAAAGACGGTACCATTGAGTTTCCAGTTTTGGGCACCATAGATTTGGGTGGAAAGACACGGCAACAAGCGAACTCGTTTTTAAAAAATAAACTTTCAACCTATATTTTAGGACCCATAATAAATTTAAGAATTCTAAATTTTACGATTTCGGTATTGGGAGAGGTACAGCGGCCGGGAACATTCACCGTAAATGATGAGCGTGTGACCATTCTTGAAGCTCTTGGGCTGGCCGGAGATATGACTATTTTTGGAGAACGTGGGAATGTGCAGGTCATACGGGAAGAGAATGGTAAAACACAGTATGCCGTTCTGGACTTTACTTCCGTAGATCTCATTAATTCGCCATATTATTATCTACAACAGAATGATGTGGTAATAGTACCCCCTAATAATGCACAGATTCAAAGTTCAGGTTTCAATAGAAATACTTCCGTTTTCATTTCTATAGCTGGGATTGTAATATCAGTAATCGCCATTTTTACACGATAATATGCAGATTGAAGAACAAGGGCCTCATAGCCAGGAAGAGTTGACATTAAAAGAGCAACTGCAATTATATATAAGGTACTGGCCATGGTTTGTGGTCACTGTAGTACTTATGGTTCTTGCAGCGTTTTTATATTTGAGATACGCCAATAATGCGTACCAAAGTCAAGCCACTATATTAATTAAAGACTCCAAGAACAGCGAACTTTCTGAACTTGCTGCTTTTGAAGATTTGGGTCTCGGCAACGTTGGGCTGAGTAAATCGGAATTCGAGAACGAAATAGAGATTTTAAAATCGAAACGACTTACGCGCCAAGTGGTGGAAGAGCTCGATCTTAATGTTACCTATTACAGGGAAGGAAACATAAAAACCTCCGAACTTTTTAACGAAAGTCCGCTTACGGTCAAAATTTTACGTGGACAAGATACCCTATCCCAACCGGTTGCATTATGGTTGTGGCCAAGAACCAGTAACGCTTTTGACCTGCGCGTAGGTGAAGATGGTATCAAGGACACCTATAATTACGGAGATAAAATCTCATTAGAATTTGGTGAGATCACCGTAATTCCCAGACCCAGGAAAATGAAAGAATATCTTCGTGATGATGCTTTTACCATAAAGGTAACCGTAAAAAGTCTAGAAGATGCAGTCCTGGCAACCCGTAAAGACATTAATGTACAGGCCATTAATAAGAACAGTAGTGTCATTGAGCTTAG
>JBDNGW010000298.1:0-4469 GCA_041689735.1 Leeuwenhoekiella sp.
CATCTCTTCGTTAAAAAATGATTCCGTAGCTACGGCTATGGAATGATTTTTTGCCTCAACCTGACCAAAAATATACGATTGCCTGATCCGCCACATTACACTTAACTTAACACGAGCATCTTTCAATATTTTATTTTCTAAACCCTTGCCCATTTCTTGACTGCCATGATTCGGGAAAATTATTATTTCATCCTTGAAATCGTGTCTCATTTTTATATGGGAGCCTTTTTGGGAAACTGCAAACCATCCATCTTTTATTAAAATTTGGTATAGCTTGGAACATTTCATTCAATTTACGTTTTCAATTTACACTTAAAAGTAAACTATAATTTACTTTTTGCAAATTTAATTGTTGACTTTTCTAAGTTTTTGAGCACTTGTTTCTCCTATTTATAAGATTTCAGAAATCAATGCATTTTTTATAGCTTTTGTAAGACAATTTCTCTGCTGAATCTTTCAATAAACAGGATTTCAAAACTCATATTGAACTAAAATAGCAGAGTAAATCTTCCCTAAATACACCAAATTCCTACTCAAAACCACCAATCAAAACCCATTAATTTTAACTGAAAAACGCACTTTTATAGTCAAGAGTTTTTTTTAATATACTTTTGCACCTCCAAAGTTTCAGATAAAAATTTGTATTTTATACTGGCGAACATCTTTAAAGAGCAAATAAAACAGAGATTATGGCTAAAAATTTAGTAATTGTTGAGTCCCCGGCAAAGGCGAAGACCATAGAAAAATTCCTTGGTGCAGATTATAAGGTTGAAAGCAGTTATGGCCATATCGCAGATTTGCCCAAAAAAGAACTGGGTGTTGATGTAAACGGAAATTTTAAGCCTAAATATATAGTAAACAGCGATAAAAAAGCGGTCGTCAAGAAATTACGGGACCTGGCCAATAAATCTGAAATGGTCTGGCTCGCCAGTGATGAGGACCGTGAAGGGGAGGCCATTGCCTGGCATCTTGCTGAAGAGCTGCACTTGGATAAAGCGAAGACAAAGCGCATCGTGTTTTCAGAAATTACCCAAAAAGCCATTCTGCGCGCGATCGAAAATCCGCGTGCAATAGATTACAATCTTGTGGATGCCCAGCAAGCACGACGCGTGCTTGATAGGTTGGTGGGTTATGAGATTTCGCCCATTTTATGGCGCAAGGTAAAAGGCGGACTTTCCGCAGGGCGGGTACAATCGGTTTCGGTACGTTTAATTGTGGAGCGTGAACGGGAGATACGCGATTTCTCTGCCGAAGGTTATTTCCGCGTGGATGCAGATTTTGCCAATGAAGACGGAAAAACGCTTAAAGCAAAACTGCCCAAAAATTTAGAAACTAAAAAGGATGCGGAAGAACTGCTCCATGCAAATGCCACTGCGACTTTTAAAGTAGCTGCGCTTACCACAAAACCAGCAAAAAAATCACCGGCCCCGCCATTTACTACGTCCACTTTACAGCAGGAAGCTTCGCGGAAACTTTATTTTTCGGTAAGTAAAACCATGACGGTTGCGCAACGATTGTATGAGGCCGGCCTTATCACTTATATGAGAACCGATAGCGTCAACCTTTCGCAGGATGCAAAGGAGGCCGCACAAAAAGAAATATTATCATCTTACGGAAAAGATTTTCATCTAGAGCGTAATTACAAAGGCAAAAGCAAGGGAGCACAAGAAGCGCACGAAGCGATACGACCGTCAGATTTTAGCAAGCATTCTGTCAATATAGACCGCGATCAAGCACGTTTATATGAGCTGATCTGGAAACGTGCCATTGCCTCCCAGATGAGCGATGCCAAGCTGGAACGTACAAATGTGCAGATCGCTTCTTCAAACCATCCCAGCAATTTTACCGCAAACGGTGAGGTGATCAAATTTGAAGGTTTTTTAAAAGTATATCTGGAAGGAAACGATGACGAAGATGACGAGGAAAACGGAATTTTACCTCCGCTAAAAGAGGGCGAAGTGCTCAATAACTTATTTATTAGCGCCACAGAGCGTTTTACCCGTGCTCCTTACCGTTATACGGAAGCTTCGCTGGTTAAGAAGTTGGAGGAGTTGGGCATAGGCCGTCCTTCCACTTACGCGCCCACAATTACTACCATCCAGAACAGAAAATATGTGGAAAAGGGCAATATAGACGGTACAGAACGTGAATATGCGCAATTGATGCTGAAAATGGGCAAAATCAAGGAAAGTGCCCTAACCGAAAAAGTAGGTTCAGATAAAGGAAAATTGGTGCCCACTGATGTAGGAATGGTTGTGAACGATTTTTTGGTTACTCATTTCAAAAACATTCTCGATTACAATTTTACCGCAAGAGTAGAGGAGAATTTTGACGAGATCGCCGAGGGCAAAGAGGATTGGACCAAAATGATGAAGGACTTTTACAAAGATTTTCATCCCAATGTTCAAGATGTGGCCGAAAACGCTGATCGTGAAGTGGGCGAGCGTATTTTGGGGAAAGATCCAAAAACCGGAAAACCGGTGAGCGTACGCTTGGGCAAATATGGCGCCATGGTGCAGATAGGCAGCGTGGAAGATGAGGAGAAACCACAGTTTGCAGGCCTGGGACAAGATCAACAGTTGACCACCATAACCTTTGAAGAAGCTATGGATCTGTTTAAACTGCCTAAGGATTTGGGGGAGTACGAAAAGGAGCCGGTGACCGTTAATAATGGTCGTTTTGGTCCTTATGTGAAGTTCGGTAAGAAATTTATTTCCCTGCCCAAGGGAAGGGATCCACTAGATGTAGAACTTGAAGAGGCGATTGAATATATTAAAGAGAAGCAAAAGGCAGATGCTCCCATTTATCATTACGAAGACAAGCCGGTACAGAAAGGCGTGGGGCGTTTTGGTCCTTTTATTAAATGGAACGATATATTTATCAATGTCAATAAAAAATATGATTTTGATAATCTGAGTGACGACGATCTTATTCAGCTCATTGAAGATAAAAAACAGAAAGAGATTGATAAGGTCATCCATGATTTTAAGGAGGAAGGCATCCGTGTGGAAAAGGCACGTTGGGGCAGATGCAATGTGATCAAGGGTAAAACCAAAGTAGAACTGCCCAAAACCGTTGATGCAAAAGCTTTGACGCTGGAGGAAGTCAAGGATATTCTGGCTAAAAAGAGTCCCAAAAAGAGCGCGGCCAAGAAAAAAACCACTACCAAAAAGAAAGCTCCGGCCAAGAAAACGGCAGCCAAAAAAAGCACTGCGGTAGCGAAGAAAACGACAAAGAAAAAAACCACCTCAAAAAAGAAATAAGCTATGTCTTTTGAGAACTTGCTGCCGGTGGCCGACGCAGTGGTAGCGCACGCACCGCTTTTTCATAAACAAAGTCTGGGCAACACCATAAGAATTCATTCCGCACAGGATGGTCTGCCCGAACTTGACGAAGTGACAGTCGCACTTATAGGTCTGCGGGAAAACAGGGGCAGGCTCGATAATCTGATCGAAATACCCGATTTTCAGGCATTACGGATTGCTTTTTATAAGTTATTTCCGGGGAACTGGCACACTATGCTCGCAGATCTTGGCGATCTGGAAGGTGGCGAGTCTCTGGAAGATACCTATTTTGCTGTAAAACAAATTACCGAAAAGCTCTTTAAAATGGATATTATACCCATTTTTCTGGGCGGCAGCCAGGATCTTGCTTATGCAGTATATCGTGGTTATGACAAGCTTGACCAGATGGTCAATTTTGTGAATATAGACAGCCGGTTTGACCTGGGCGACAGCAGCCAGCCCATGAGCAATACCTCGTATCTTGGTAAGATTATTGTTGATAAACCGTACAATCTCTTTAATTACGCCAATATAGGATACCAGACCTTTGCAAACAGCCAAGAAGAGATTGAGCTGGTGCAGAAACTGTACTTTGATGCATTCAGGCTGGGTGAGATCATTCCAGATATAGCGCTTGTGGAGCCCATTCTTAGGGATGCAGATGTGGTGAGTGTAGACCTCGGCGCGATAGAGAGCAGTGCGCTTGGGTTTATGCACAAAGATCATCCCAATGGGTTGAACGGCAGGGAGATTTGTGCCATTGCCAGATATTCAGGGCTGAGTGACCGGGTAAGTAGTTTTGGTATTTTTGAATACGGCCAGAGCACGGATATGGAAACCGCAAATGCATTACTTGCGCAAATCATCTGGTATTTTGTAGAAGGTATCAATTACCGGGTCAATGAACTTGTGCCAGAGCGCCGGAAGGGTTTCGTGCACTACATTGTACCTATCGATGATGCCGTTTTGAGTTTTTATAAGAGCGATAGAACGGGAAGGTGGTGGATTGAAATCCCGTTTTTACAAGGGCTCAATAATAAATTAAAAAGGCATACGTTATTACCTTGCGCGTATCAGGATTATGTAAACGCCTGCAATCAGGAGATCCCGGAACGCTGGTTCAAAGCCAGACAAAAAAATGAATTATAAATTGTTGAACATACTGTGGTCAAAGGGATTTTATAA
>JBDNGW010000299.1:0-4462 GCA_041689735.1 Leeuwenhoekiella sp.
AAAACTATAAAATGTATTGAATCGTCTTAAAAAAGATCAATCTAGTAATTGTAATCAACTGAATTTCAATAAATTAAAATATATAAAAAATTAGTATTTGACCCGGTTTTCCAAGAATTGGACTTTTCGGAGTGGACTCAACCTTTAATTTCACAAATAAATTATTTCTTAAGGAAAACCAACATATAAATGCTCAGATTATTACCCGCTGCATTATTAACCATTTTCTTTTTCGTACAATGTAAGGAAGAGAATGAGCCGGTCGTTGAAACGCAAAAGGCCAAAGAAATTAGGCAGGATTCAATTATCGAGACCTACGTGACAAATTGTGCTCAGACCTATAATTACAGAATGCAACGGAAAGAATGGCAAACCTGTCTTGATAGGG
This sequence comes from Leeuwenhoekiella sp., assembly GCA_041689735.1. GTDB lineage: Bacteria > Bacteroidota > Bacteroidia > Flavobacteriales > Flavobacteriaceae > Leeuwenhoekiella. The sequence goes on from JBDNGW010000299.1 coordinate 389, forward strand.
GATTAAAAATTGATACACCGTTGCCTATTTATGGCAGCAAAAAGCCATGCCTTATTTTAAAGAGCGGAAATATGAAGTTGGCATGAAGTATTTGGATAAAGCGGTGCATTATAAACCTGAACGTTGGCTTGCGTACAGGGCCTTTATCAAATGTATTTTTTCTAAGCAATATGCCGCTGCACTTATTGACTTTGAACGGGCAATAAAACTTAAAGGAAATAATTATGAAATGGATCACACCTATAGTTTTTATATTGCCCTGTGCAATCTGCAGCTCAATAATTTTAAAAAGGCGGAGGATATTTTCAACGAGGATATTCACCATCAAATAGAGGAATGGGGAGAAGCACATTTTTTGGACCGATTTTATTATGGGATCACTAAATATGAGCAAGGGAAATGGCAAGAAGCCATTATTGAATTGGACAAAGTACTGCTTGAGTATCCCAACTTTTCCGATGCTCTTTACTATAAATCAATATGCTTATGGCGTATTAACAACTACGCAGCTTATGAAAAATTTCTTTCAGAAGCCAGAATTGAGGCCGCGAAGGGCAATACAATCAATGAGGCCAATAGCGTTTATGAACCTTATCCCTATACCGTAAGATGGTAGATAAAAGTGAGTTTCCTTTTTTTAAGCAGTTAAATTATAGAGTTATATATATAATTGCTTGATAATGAGTGCTAAACTTTATATGAAATCATTTTCTTAGGATTTTTTCTCTATTTACTTTCTTTTCCTAACCCAAATATTCCAAATTCAACAATTTAATCTCTGTTTAAAAAAGAGTCATTCCCCCTACATTAAACTATGTTTCTAAATTTTACTTTCAACATATCAAAACGCTAAAACAAAAGTTTGCAACATTCCAATATATTGTAATATTCAGTCGAGAAGAGATACATCTATCTATTTTAGAGTGAATTAAACATTTTTTATTCAAATAAATCCTTTTTATTCAAATTTTTAATTGATGATTTTCTAATGGAAAGATAATAAAGGAAATGTATAATTAGAAATACAGACCAAATTAGCGCTACGATATAAATATTCTGGATATTTTCATATATCGATTCAAAGCCAAATACAAACCATAGAATTGATACAACGTTATGGGCTAGAAATGTGGAAAGGTGAAATCTAAAGCTAACATCATAAATGGGCAGATCTTCATAATCTTTTCTTCCGAAGTAACTTCCAGAGAAAAACATAAAGGGCATAAATAATGGCACATGCCGTAACCGCTATGATCATCCTGTGGATCAATGCGGTGCTCAGACCAATTCGAAATAGTAACGTGAGGATAATTGTTGTTAATGTAAATTTTAATAAGTTAGGTGTTAGTAGCGTTTTCATATCTATTTATTTAGTAGGTTATTTATGTCTTCAGAGCAGAAGAGTTTGATATTTCTTTCGACAAATTGCTCAAGTAATTCAGTTCCCATTATGGTCAGGAAATAATATTTCCGGTCGGGCCCTTTATTGCCTTTCCTATTTTCAAAGGACACCACGTCAATATGTTCATATTTACGCAGGTTTCTATAGAGACTCTGTTCCTCACAGTTGATTGTGTTATTGGATTTACTTTCAATGAACTCCTTGATTTCATCCACATATTTTCGTCCGTCCTTTAGTGCAAGGAAGATCCATAAAGTAAGTTGGCCTTTTTTGTATGTTTCTTCCCAAGAAGAGAGCAAGTCGGGTAATATATCTTTAGTCATAACTCAGTAGTATTATACAAGTTGATTAATACAAATATAAATACTTTTTAATCACAGGCACTTTTATTTCAGAAAATTGCCTTGTGCGTACAAGAAAGTTTGAAAATCGGAAAGTTTTAATTGAAGATATAGTCTTCTAACTGATTAAATATCAACAAAATAAAGATTATTTATATTTTACAGAATTGCGGCAAAATTTGTTCTTAAGGATTAATTTGTCCCATTCTAAAGACAATAAAACCATAAAATAAAGCACGGAGATCTAAAAGTAATTTTCCTATAACCCTATCATTTCAACTTTTTTGAATCAACCTTGCAACATTAGAATTAAAGCGAAAGCATCTCAAGAAGACCTTTTAAGTCTCTATTCTAAAACCATATAATCTTTTCTCTCTACACTCCTCACTCTCAACTCCCTTCTCTTTCCTCTATTTTCATATCTCTACTCTTTTCTCTTTACTCCGAACTCCGAACTCTCAACTCCGAACTCTTTCCTCTCATCTCAATTTCAACAACTCCACCGCCGCTTGAAAAGGGGTCATTTCTCCCTCATTGATTTTTTCCAGATAATCGGGAAAGCTATGTTTCACCTCTTTTTTGCCATAAAAGTCGTCTTTTAGGGCGTTTTCTATACTTTGGCGCAGCCAATATCCATTTTGATTTTTTCGGTTTTGTTCAAAATAACCGTTGTTCTGGGTAATTTTCAGGTAATTTTCAACGATTTCCCAAGCTTTTGTCACACCGGTATTTTGAAGTGCACTACAGGTGGCAACTTTCGGCTGCCATTCACTGGCTTTGGGCGGGTAGAGGTGCAGTGCTCTGGCGAACGCATGTTTGGCCAGCGCTGCCGCTTTTTTCATATCGCCGTCTGCTTTGTTGATCAGGATTGCATCGGCCATTTCGATAATGCCGCGTTTGATTCCCTGCAGTTCGTCGCCCGCTCCGGCAAGTTTAAGCAGTAAAAAGAAATCGGTCATGGAATGTACTGCCACTTCGCTCTGTCCCACACCCACGGTTTCTACAATAATCACATCATAACCAGCCGCTTCGCAAAGAATGATCGCTTCACGGGTTTTGCGTGCAACACCGCCCAGCGAATCCCCAGATGCTGAGGGCCTGATAAAAGCCTTGGGATTGACTGATAAGGTTTCCATCCTGGTCTTATCTCCCAGAATACTTCCGTGTGACAATCCGCTGGTGGGATCTACGGCGAGCACCGCCACTTTTTTGCCCAGCCCGATGAGCAAATTGCCCAGGGCTTCTATAAACGTACTTTTGCCCACCCCGGGAACGCCGGTAATGCCCAAGCGCAAGGAGGCATTGGCATGTGGCAAACAGCCATCAATAATGCGCTGGGCGATCTTCTTGTGTGCTTCGGCGCGGCTTTCTATATAGGTTATGCTTCGGCTAAGGGCAGTCGTATTGCCTTTCAGAACTCCTACGAGAAGTTGAGGTACGTCAATAGACTGCCTTCTGCGAGAGACAATTTTTTCCGCGGAAGCGAAACTTATATTGTTAGTGCTGTTATTATTTTTAATGTTTTTCAATGTATTAAAGCTCAAATTTAAAGATACGCTGATAACTCAAATTTAGGCACTAGTTTTTTATGAAATGTTTAAGAGCAGGGTGTTGACGGGATGTTCGACTATTGCTATCTTGTTTGTTAATTTAAAAGTAAAATCTAATATGAAAGCAATATATACCGCAAGAGCAACCGCGCAGGGAGGAAGGGATTCTAGTGTGAAAACAGATGATGGAACCTTGGATTTTGACCTGAGCATACCCAAAAGTATGGGAGGTAAAGGAGGAAAAGGCGCCAACCCCGAGCAGTTTTTTGCAGCGGGATATTCGGCTTGTTTTGGGGGCTCGCTGGCACATGTTGCCCTTACGCATAAAATAGAGTTGGGCAATTTTACGGTGCAAGCAAGCGTGAAACTGGGCAAGAACGAAGATGATATGTTCCAACTTGCCGTTGTTCTTGATTGCTATTTGCCTACTGTGGATACCGAAACCGGCGAAAAACTGGTAAACGAAGCGCACGAAGTTTGCCCATATTCCCGCGCAACTATGGATAATATTGACGTAACGCTAAACCTGCTTCTTGACGAAGATGTCTAATAAGGTTTAAAATCTAAAAGACGGTTTAGAGATTAAAATTTCTAAACCGTCTTTTTTATGTCTAAATTGAATTTTTAGATGTTTTATTTTTAATGATTGTCCGCTTAATGTCCTAAAAGATAAAAGCAGCTCAAATTATTCATGTTTTTCTTGGTTGAGATGCTTTTTGTCTACCCTTCGACTGCGCTCAGGATGACAAAAATCAGATTAGGACATTAAGCGGATATACAT
>JBDNGW010000300.1:0-3414 GCA_041689735.1 Leeuwenhoekiella sp.
TAATTTAAAATAAAGATACAGGCTTGGAGCGGGGGATGCGGCTAAAAAATTGCCAATATAATTGGTCTAAAACCTAAAGTTTGTTAAGAAGCCCCCTAACCCCATACCTTACCGGTAGGCAGGCCGAAAGGGGGAATTTTTTTGGATTTTAAGTCTGGTTTTTATTGGTCAAACTTGAAACTATATTTTTTGCCGAAGAGTAATACCCGCCGCCAAAAAGGTTTACATGAACCAAAACATAGTACAATTGCCAGAGTTTGATACGGTCCTGCCAGCCTTCCACAAGCGGAAATTCAATATTATAAGCTTCAAAGAGTGAAGGATCAAAACCGCCAAAAAGATGCATGAGTCCAATGTCCACCTCGCGTGGGGCAAAAGCGGTCGCGGGATCAATTAGGCACGGCAATCCTTTAGCATTTACCAAATAATTCCCGCCCCAAAGATCGCCGTGCACCAAAGAAGGTTTTTCCTGCGGAATTAATCTGCGGATTTCCTCGTAAAAATCGTCGATTTTAGTGAAAGTATAGCCGTTTTTTGCCGCCAACTCAAACTGGGGCATTAACCGTTGATTGATGTAAAAATCGGCCGCATTGTCTTCGGGATTGTTATATTGCGGGAGACTGCCAATATAATTGTTTTCGGCGAAGCCAAATTGAGGAGCGCTTTGTTGATGGAGTTTCGCCAGCTGCTTTCCAAAAATTTGCCAGAAATCGCTTCTCTTTTTTCCTGTAGCTTTATGTTCTAGGACAAGGTAACTGGAGTTGTTGAATTCGCCCACGCGTATAACTTCTGGAACGTCTATAATCTGTGGTTCCCGCAGCGCCCGTAGGCCACGGGCTTCTTTTTCAAACATACCCGGAAAACGCTGGGCATCATTTACTTTTAAGACCCATTTTCCATTTTCACTTTCAATCAGATATACCTCATTGATGTCGCCTCCCGAAAGTGGTTTGTGCGAACGTATGTGCGCATTTAAGGTTTCTGAAAGTTTTTTAAGAAAATCAGCGCTTAACATAAGTTAAATAATCGAAGGAATACGCATGTTTTTCGTCTCTGAGATGCGCTTTTTTTTCGGTCAGTTCCCATTGATTTCCGTCTATTTCCGGGAAAAAAGTATCTGCTTCTGGAAAGCTTGCGTGTACACGGGTAAGTTCGAGATCTGTTGCGCGGTTCATGGCCATTTTATAAATTTCGCCACCGCCTATAATGAAAATGTTTTTATCGTTTGCAGCGAAATCAAGTGCGGCGTCCAGGTTGTGCACAATATGCGCGCCCTCGGGATGGTAATCTGTTTGGCGGGTAATGACCACGTGAGTGCGGTTGGGCAATAGATTTGGAAGGGATTCAAAAGTCTTGCGGCCCATAATAATATGATGGCCAGAAGTGAGTTTTTTAAAACGCTTAAAATCATCTGGCAGGTGCCACACGAGATCTCCATCTTTTCCCAGTGCATTGTTTTCCGCGGCAGCGGCAATAATGGTAATCATAAATTGAGAATTAAGAATTCAACGGCGGCCTTGGACTTATAAACGGACTGGAGGTTTCTTCTGGTAGCGGATTTTCACGTTCTACCGTATTTCTCAGTTCTGTAATACGCACATTCTGTCTGGCAACCAGTTTGTCGATTTGCTCGTGTTCCCATTTTTTGTCCATAAAAGCATTCAGTACAAAAACATTGAGAAAATGTATCAAGAAAATAAAGAACCAGATCAATATCGCCCATACAAACCAATCTACATTAAAAGGTCTGAAATCCTTACCAAAATCCAAAACCAAATTGATGATGATCAGCAATATTGCACCGGCAATAAATATAATAAAGTGGCGAAAAAGATTCTTTTTCTTTTTGACCCGCAGCTGGGCATATTCTATAAGCTCGCGCTGCTCGTGGTCAATTTTTGTTGATTCTTGTTTTTTTGAGAACATAAGAACTGGTAAATTGGTTGCTGAAGCAAAGTTACATTAATTCGCCTCTTCAACCAACCATGAAAAACTTAAAAAAAGAATTCCCGGTCATCGCACAATACACGCATCTCAACACGGCAGCTTCTGGCCTGCTGTCAGAAACACTGCTGGATTTTAGGCAATCCCATGATCTTGATTATCTTATAATGGGCAGCTTATTAAAGAATAAACAGGACACTTTTCTGACAAAAGTGCGCGAGGGCGTGGGCAAGTTTTTTAACTGCGCAGCGCAACGGGTCGCGCTTGTACCTAATTTTTCATTTGGATTTAATACTTTATTGGAAGGAATTCCCTCCAATTCAAAAGTATTGCTTCTGGAGGAGGATTATCCTTCTATCAATTGGGCGGTAAAATCCCATGATTTTGAAGTTATTTATGCCAAGATTGATGAAAATCTTGAAGAAAATATCCTGACTAAAGTAGAAAAAGAAAAGCCCGATGTACTTGCCATGAGCTTGGTGCAGTATATTAATGGTATTCAGATAGATTTTAAATTTTTAAAGCAACTGAAAAGCGACTATCCAGATCTGCTAATCGTAGTGGACGGCACCCAATATTGCGGGGTTGAGGCTTTTGATTTTGAAAACAGCGGTATAGATGTACTGGGTGCTAGTGCTTATAAATGGATGAATGCTGGTTATGGAAACGGATTTTTCTTCTTTAGGGAAGCAGTGCAGGAACGTATTTCTCCAAAGACGCTTGGGTTTAATAGCATTCGTGGGAAATATAAAGAAGGCGACACCACACTCATTGGAAAATTCGAGCCCGGTCATCTAGATACGTTAAACATGGGCAGTATTACCGCAGCCATAAAGCTTATAAATGAAATAGGAATGCCCACGATAGAACAACAAATAAGCATATTAAAAAAGCAGGCTTTTGAAGCTTTTACCGAAAGAGGCCTGCTGGAAGATGCGGTGGTAAAACGCAAAGCACATTCCTCTATATTCAATATCAAGGGTGATGAAAAGCTGTTTTATAAACTGCGCGAGCATGACATTATTTGTTCGCAGCGGGGAAATGGTATACGCGTTAGTTTCCATTATTTTAATACAGAAGACGATTTGAAGAAGCTTTTAAAGGTAATTGGGCGATAAAAAAGGAATATTCGCAAAAATCATACTTGATTTTACTAATTATTATTGGGAATACGATTTTAGGTAACGTTGTCGTATTCAATGATTTTGCCGAAGTAGGTGCAATCCTTGAAGAATCCGAAAAAATACTGATAAATAGCTGATTTTAGGTCATCTATTAGAATAAATTTCTATTTTTGACCGAAATTAAAACCAATTCTTATGTCTATTACCAAGGCTCTACCAATAGATTGCGATGTTATTTTTGTATATTATGGAAAAGATAAAATTATGGATAAGCATCAAATACTCGCTTACTTTTCAAAATTGTCAGACTCAAACCAACAGGCATTATTGACAGCTTTAAATAGGA
>JBDNGW010000301.1:0-5862 GCA_041689735.1 Leeuwenhoekiella sp.
AAACTATAAAATGTATTGAATCGTCTTAAAAAAGATCAATCTAGTAATTGTAATCAACTGAATTTCAATAAATTAAAATATATCAAAAATTAGTATTTGACCCGGTTTTCCAAGAATTGGACTTTTCGGAGTGGACTCAAAGATAGAAACTTGGATCTAAATCACTTAAAAATTCTTTCGAATAATTCAAAGTGGCTTTATGCCAGTGGGTTTATTGGAGCTGAAGGATGGTTCTTTTCTGGAAGCGATAAAGAAAACGACACTATTTATAAGATTGCCTACGGAAACTAAAACTTAATTTTTAGCTGACAATTGAAAAAGTCGTCTAAAAGCAGTAAAACGGATAATTGAGCTTTAAATTGGCTTTTACTGGTACTGCTTTTAGACGACTTTGTTTATATGAATTTGATTTTTAGAAAAATTTTGCAAGATTTATAATGTTTGTTCAAGCTTAGAAAACATCCTTGTAGGCCTAAATTGATTTGGATTTTTGAGAAAGAAGATTCTGGGCAAGACCTATAAGGAACCTGCCTGCCGGCAAAGGCAGGTTCGTACCCCACAGATATACCTTGCAGATCGGAGATGATTCCCGTCCTTTGGCCGACCTGCAAGGTGTTATGCTGAGCTTGTCGAAGTGCGCTCTGCTGAGCTTGTAGAAGCATGTCGTTATTTCGAGGAATGCGAGAAAACCTACTGGTAGGTCTAAACCATATCTAAATACCCCTATTTTCAATTAAAAATTGTCTTTCTCGATACGATTTTTTACAAAAATCACTCGAAAAGACAATTTTCAATTTGCTAATTATTTTTAGAAAACAAAGGATCACAACAACTTATCAAGGGTAATGGGCAATTCCCGGATTCTTTTTCCAGTAGCATTATAAATGGCATTTGCAATGGCGGCCGCCACACCCACCATACCAACTTCACCCAGACCTTTTGCCCCCAGCGGATTCACGATATCGTCGTATTCTTCTACAAAAATGACATCCAGTTCTTGAATATCCGCGTGTACGGGAACATGGTATTCGGCAAGATTGGCATTCATGATCCTACCGTTGCGGGGATCCATCATGCCTTCTTCTTCGAGCGCCATCCCAATGCCCCAGGTTATTCCACCTATAATTTGGCTTTCGGCGGTTTTTGGGTTGATTATTTTTCCACCGGCAATTGCGCTTACCACGCGCGGTACGTGAATCATACCTAAATCGGCATCTACATGAACCTCCACCATAACGCAGGAATGGCTGTAACAGGAATAATCGTCACGCCCTTCGGCCGGTTCTGCCTTTACCGTGGCTTCCAGAGAATCTTTATTGGCAACCTGAAGTATTTCTATGTAAGCCACGGCTTTGCCGGAATTTATCGAAACTTCGCCATTTTCAAAGTGTGCATCTTCGATCATTTGCCCTTCAAATAATTCGGGATGTGTGTTTTTGGCCAAATCAAAAATCTTTTCGCGCAGCGCAATACAAACCAATTTAACGGCCGATCCTACAGAGGAAACCGTCCATGATCCTCCTTCAATAGGTGATTTAGGTAAGACAGAATCTCCCAGTTTAAAATCCACCTTTTCCAAGGGAAGACCCAACACCTCAGCAGCGATTTGGGTCATTACAGTATAGGTACCCGTACCAATGTCTGCCGTTGCCGAAGCTACCGTTAATTGACCTTGCTGGGTGAAGGTGGCACGCGCGGAGGCTTTTTGTTGCAGTGCTTCCCAAACACCGGTGGCAACGCCATGGCCTATAAGAATATTCCCTTTTCTATTGTTTCTGGGTTCCGCTTTTCGTTTGTCCCAACCGAATTTTTCCGCTGCGCGGCTATAACAGGCTTTCAGCTCTTTGCTGGAAAAAGGTTTACCTTCATTTTGATCTTTTTCAGCATAGTTGATCAAGCGAAGCTCCAGCGGGTCAATTCCCGCCGCTACGGCAAGTTCATCCATCGCGCATTCCAGACCATACATTCCAGTTGCACCACCCGGCGCGCGCATATCGTTCGGCGTATAAACATCAAGTGGAACCAGTTTGTAATCCAGTGCTACATTATCACAGGTGTACATCAATCCCGACCAATCGACAATAGTTTCGGTATATTTTTCGAACTGCGAGGTTTCGCCGTAGGCTTTATGTTGAATGGAAGTTAGCCTACCTTTTTTATCAGCGCCCAACTTAAATTCCTGCAAACAAGTTGGGCGATGCCCGAAGGAAAACATCTGCTGGCGCGTCATTACCACTTTAACCGGAAGATTAAGCGTTTTTGAAGCCATCGCGGCAAAAAACAACTGATATTGAGGACGCAGACCGGAGCCAAAAGTACCGCCCACGAATTCTGAAAGCACACGCACTTTGTTTTTGTCCAGATTAAAAATACCGCTTATATATTTCTGGCTGCTTCCCACGCCCTGAATCTTATCATAAATCAGAAAACTTCCCTCCTTATCGTCCCAGACGGCAACAGTGGCAAAAGGTTCCATGGGATTATGGTATTCACGGGCCTGGATATATGAAGCCTCCACTTTTTCAAATGCTTTTTCCGCATTGCCACGATCCTTTGCGGTTTCTGGCAAATCAGCATCCGTAAAAGCCTTATCGAGATTTTCTTTTATAGCAATAGCGCTGGTCTCCCCCTTGTTATACGTTACCGTTATCAAGCCTGCAGCATAGCGCGCAACTTCGAAAGTATCTGCGACAACCATTGCGATGGGCTGACCATTATACAGTATATTATCATTGTAAAGTGGGCGAAAGGGGCTGCCGGGAGGAGCAAGTGGATCGCTGTAATCTGCATCGATTTTGACCGAAATAGGAACATTTTCATGCGTAAAAACCTCTCTTACTCCATCAACCTGTAATGCTTTCTCGGTATCGATTTTTAGTATATTACCAGTAGCAATTGTGCTGTTTACAATATAACCATGAACCAGATCTGCCGGGTTGAACTCTGCACTGTATTTTGCCGTTCCGGTCACTTTTTGCCGGCCATCCACACGCGAAGTGGCCACTCCTATAAACTGATTTGTTGCTATCATTATATGTTTTCTAATGCGGTTAATAGTGCCCTTACAATGGTTTTTTTGGCCAAATCAATTTTAAAATCATTATCCCCATAGCCTTTAGCGCCAGCGATCAGTTTTTCTGCCAATTCTTCAAAATTTTCACGGGTGGGTTTTTACCGAAAAAATCCTTTTCCACTTCGGGCAATCGCCAGGGTTTATGCGCCACACCGCCCAAAGCCACGCGAATGTCCTTAATGTTTTCCCTATCCATTTCTAGCGCAGCCGCGACGGATACCAAAGCAAAGGCATAGGAAGGTCTGTCACGTACTTTTAAATATTCAAAATGGCCTGAAAACCCATTTTCCGGCAGATCGATCGCAGTAATAAGTTCGCCGGGTTCCAGATTGGTATCCCGTTCCGGATTGTTGCCGGGCAGTCGGTGAAATTCAAGAAATGGTATACTGCGTGAACCGTTTTTCCCAGTAACCTGCACGGTGTGGCCCCCAGCGCAGCGAGCGCAACGCACATGTCTGACGGATGCGTGGCAATGCACTCATCGCTGGTTCCCAAAATGGCGTGAATTCGATTAAAACCCCCAATGGCCGAACAACCGCTCCCAGGTTCCCTTTTATTGCACGGTGTGGCCGTGTCGTAAAAATAATAGCATCGCGTGCGCTGCATCAGGTTGCCGCCATCTGTAACCATGTTGCGCAACTGGGTGGAAGCCCCGCTTAAAATCGCCTTTTGTAAAAGCGGATAATTTTTTTCAACCAACTCGTGATACGCGGTATCTGAATTTGTCGCCGTAGCGCCAAGCCGTAAGCCGCCTTCTGGAAGTGTGGAGATTTTTGAAAAGTCGAGCGCGTTGATATCCAATAAATGCTCTGGATTTTCAACACGGTATTTCATAAGGTCGATCAGATTTGTTCCACCGGCGATATATCTATTGTTTTGCGTGCTCAACAAGGCCGTTTTTACGGCCTCTTCCGCAGTTTCAACCTGAGTTAGGGAAAAATTGTTCATGGTAGTTGGTTTATGATAAGGTAAAGGAAATAGGTTTCAATAATGTGCTTACGATGTCCCCTGCACTTCTTTCTGCTTCATTTCTTCCACCACTTTATAGATATTGGCATAGGCTCCGCAACGGCAGATATTGCCGTTCATAAGATCCCTGATCTCCTCTGGACTGTCTCCTCTTTTCATGTTCAAAAGCCCCACTGTAGAACAGATCTGACCTGTTGTGCAATAACCACATTGAAAGGCGTCATGCGCTATAAAAGCTTGTTGTACGGGGTGCAGGTTTTCGCCTTGCGACAATCCCTCAATGGTAATAATTTCCTTGCCCTGTTGCATTACTGCTAGACTTAGACAAGAGTTGATTGCCTTTCCGTTAACAAGAACCGTGCATGCGCCACATTGCCCATGATCGCAACCTTTTTTTGTTCCGGTTAGCTTAAAATATTCGCGCAGGGCGTCGAGCAATGTAGTCCATGGGGAAATTGTTATTTTTTCGGTATTACCATTTAAGTGCAGCTCAATTTCTTGGGTTTCGGGATAGCTTTTGTATTCCATTGGATGGCTTTTTAATTTGGATATTTTGAGGTTACCGACCTGTTTACAGCAGAAAGTTATGATTATTCAACAGCAAATGGTATTGGATTCTGGAACATTAGGAATTATTTATCATATCACGGATATGGATAAGCCCAATATTAATTTAATCATTAATGTCCAGTAAGACTTAAGATCGCTTTGCTGAAAGCTAAAAGACCCGATTGTAATAATACATTTTTGCAACAATCTGCTAAGCAGCAAATTTTATTCATAATCGATTACGAATTAATTCTTGTATTTCAAGTCTAAAAAAAAGCTCTACAGAACAGCTGACCCCAATCCCTCGCTATTAATAAATTCTCAAGAATTTGGACAAATAGTATCGCGCAGTAATCGAATTTAATTAAAAAACTTGATTTAAATTATAATGGATTCCATTACTGACGGGGTGCTTTCTATAATTGTAACAATCAGTTGCTAGGTAAGATGACATTGTTTTAATTTCATTTGTATATCCGTAAACACTCCTAAATACAAAATGTCATTTGTTTTCTGTCACATCGAGCGCAGTCGAGATGCTTTTTGTCTATCCTTCGACTGCGCTCAGGATGACAAAAACTTACTTTAGGTGTCTAAGCGGACAAGCATTAATTTCAAAAGAGAAATCCCAATTAGGGGAATTTTCCAATGAGAAAGGACAATCTAAAGATAACCGGAAGAGGAATTCGATTTAAATAACATTTCCTTTTTTGAAAATAACTTAAAATCCAGTAGTAATAATACGAGCGAGAAAGATTGCGTGTAATATCATAATCAATTTTAAAACGACCCTATTTCAAAATTGATTAATAGTTATTTATATACAATGCGTAGATTTGCGATCACTTGGTGACTTTTTGTAAAATCATAAAAGGGAATTAAGAATATTTATGATACAAAACTACCATGTTTAAAAACCTAACATTAGCCAAACGTGTAAATGCCATTTTGGCTCTTTCTATAGTTTTCCTACTTGTGTTGGCGACAAATCGTATCGATCAAAAACATTTTAATGTCGCCCAAAATTCTGTAAATGAAGTATATAATGATCGTATTGTAGTACAGGATTATATCTTTTCCATTTCAAATGTATTATTCAATAAAAGGCTCGCTTTAAAGGACAGTCTTATTGACAATACTTCGTTTAGTTTTAGGCGGCTCTAGCACCGTAGGTTAAAAGCTTCCGGATCTTTTCCTTGTTTTTTGGTCTGTTCGGGTCAATGGCGAACACGCATAAAAATCTTTTGAGCATTAGGTCGTTGTTGTACAGC
>JBDNGW010000302.1:0-3667 GCA_041689735.1 Leeuwenhoekiella sp.
GCAAGCATTGGTTGTCTCCATTAGAAAAATAGGTCAAATTATTCTTCTAAGATAATGATAATCAATGCTTTATACTATCTTTTTAACATTTATTTCGTTGGTTTTCAGAGGGTTATATTTTTGTCATGTACTAAAAAAAATGCATTAAATCGACAACCTGTTTGCAACTCCGTTAAAACTGTTAACAAGTGTCATTTTGAAAGCATATTATAAATTGTATTTTTGTCGCTCAATAACCGAGCAAGTGTACCATGGGTAAAATTATAGCAATAGCAAATCAAAAAGGCGGCGTGGGTAAAACAACGACTGCGGTAAACCTTGCGGCTTGTCTGGGAGTTTTAGAAAAAAAAGTACTGCTCATAGATGGTGATCCGCAGGCGAACGCCACTTCAGGGCTGGGCATTGATGTAGATGGTGTGGAAGTGGGAACGTACCAGCTATTTGATCAGCGTATCAACCCCAAAGATGCGATAATGACAACAGACTCGCCAAATCTTTTCCTGATTCCTGCGCATATTGATTTGGTCGCCATAGAAATTGAATTGGTTGATATGAAACAGCGCGAATATATGTTGCGCAAGGTCATAAATAAGATCAAAGATGATTATGACTATATTTTTATAGATTGTGCGCCGTCACTGGGATTATTGACGCTGAATGCACTTTCTGCGGCAAATTCGGTGATTATTCCCATTCAGTGCGAATATTTTGCCCTTGAAGGACTTGGTAAATTGCTCAATACCATAAAAAGCGTTCAGAAAATACACAATACAAACCTGGATATAGAAGGGCTGTTGCTTACTATGTTTGATTCTCGTCTGCGCCTGTCAAACCAAGTGGTGGAAGAAGTGCAAAAGCATTTTAACGAGATGGTTTTTGAGACAATTATACAGCGTAACGTGCGTTTAAGTGAGGCGCCCAGTTATGGAGAGAGCATCATAAACTACGATGCTGCGAGTAAGGGAGCCACAAATTATCTGAGCCTGGCTCAGGAAATAATCAAGAAAAACGAAGCGTAATGGCGAAGGCTACAAAAAAACAGGCGCTGGGCCGCGGACTTTCCGCATTGCTCAATGATCCTGAGAATGATATAAAATCGGCTGCAGATAAGGGTGCAGATAAAGTGGTGGGCAATATTGTAGAACTTGATCTTACTGCAATAGAAGTCAATCCTTTTCAGCCGCGCAGCAGTTTTAATGAAGAAGGGCTTAAGGAACTCGCCAGTTCCATTAGAGAACTGGGCGTGATCCAGCCCATTACCGTGCGTAAACTAAGTTTTGGCAAATATCAACTGGTTTCTGGCGAACGCCGTTTTCGGGCTTCAAAAATCGTGGGGCTGGATACAATCCCTGCTTACATTCGCATCGCCAATGATCAAGAATCGTTGGAAATGGCGCTGGTTGAAAATATTCAGCGGGAGGATCTTGATCCCATTGAGATTGCCCTTTCCTACCAGCGCCTAATTGACGAGATTAATTTGACTCAAGAACAAATGAGCGATCGCGTGGGCAAAAAGAGGTCTACCATTGCCAATTATTTACGCCTACTGAAATTGGATCCCATTATACAGACCGGAATGCGGGACGGATTTTTATCTATGGGTCACGGTCGCGCTTTGATCAGCATTGAAAACACCGGTGACCAACTAGATATTTACGAGAAAATCGTAGGAAATTCGCTTTCGGTAAGGGCTACCGAAACCCTAGTAAAAAATTATAAGTCTGACGGAAATACCGCGGTTTCTTCGGCTAAGCCGAAACTGCCCGAATTTATGAATAATGGCAAGAAGGAAATAGCAACTTATTTTGGCGCCAAAGTAGATGTGAAAATGGCCAAAAAAGGAAACGGCCGACTCATAATTCCTTTTTCTTCCGAAGAGGATTTCAAACGTATTCAAAAACTGATACAAGGTGCGGATTAAGACCTCTATATTGCTGTTTGGCGTATTTTTGCTCTATTTTTCCGCGCAAGCGCAAATTACGGCTACTTCTGATCAAATGGCCACCGTAAAGGCACAAGATACAGTTCCAGATGAGGAATATCTGCCCTTAAAACCGGCAAAAGTCGCCTTTTATTCTGCTGTGCTGCCGGGACTCGGTCAGGCCTACAATAATGATTATTGGAAAATACCGATTGTTTATGGTGCCCTAGGTACCGGTGTGGGTATCGCGATTTATAATCAAACCGAATTTCAGCGTTACCGCTCTGCTTACAAAGCGCGTATCGCCGGGCGCATTGATGAATTTACGACCGTGGCGGAAGATGGTACAGAAACACAGGTTTTTAGTGAAGATGCATTGCTTCGTGCGCAGACGCAGTTCCGAAGAAATAAAGAGCTCGCCATTTTGATTTCGGCGGGAATTTATGTGCTACAAATTGTTGAGGCAAATGTCAGGGCACATTTATCTCAGTTTAATGTAGATGATTCGCTTACCTTAAATCCCTATTTTAAAAGAGATGAATTCAGCCCAATAAACACTTTTGGCGCTACCCTAACCTATTCCTTTTAATGATGAACATAGCACTTTTAGGTTACGGCCGTATGGGGCAGACCATTGAAAAAATAGCAAAAGATCGCGGTCACAAAATCGTGCTTAAAGTTGATAAAAATGACAGCTTTACGTTAAAAAACATTGATGTTGCCATTGATTTTAGTATTCCGGAAGCCGCAGTAAATAATATCTCCACTTGCCTCAACAATAAGGTGCCCGTAGTTTCCGGCACTACAGGTTGGCTGGATCATTATAATGAAATCACGCAGTTATGCAAGAAAAACAGAGGTGCTTTTTTATATGCGTCAAATTTTAGCGTAGGCGTAAATATCTTTTTTCAGCTGAACAAACAACTGGCAAAAATGATGCAACATGTGGCCGGTTATAGTGTTTCTATGGAAGAGATGCATCACATTCATAAGCTAGATGCGCCCAGTGGAACGGCCATTACACTTGCGGAAGGAATTATGAAATATAGTGAAAAAACGGGCTGGGTACTTGATAAAGAGGAAAAGCAAAAAGTAAAGATAAATGCAGTGCGTAAAGGGGAAATCCCCGGTACCCACAGTATTACCTACAACAGCGATGTAGATGAGATCAAAATAGAACACAAAGCTCACTCGCGTCAAGGTTTTGCGCTGGGCGCCGTGCTCGCTGCGGAATGGTTGCATGATAAAACCGGTGTTTATGGTATGAAGGATGTGTTGGGGTTGTAATTAATTATGAATTTTGATCCCGATAGTTATCGGGAGAATTTTGAATTAGAAGTACGTTATTAAAAATTGGAACTGGAACTGGAACTGGAACTGAGTTAAATTTATGAGCCTGCTAGCAGTAGGCAAATCGAATTCTTTCATTGACATAATTATGTACTTTGGATCTGTTTAGAAATAACCTGCCCATTTCTATGGGTTCTTTTGCCCAGCAACTGCGTTGAAAAGACTCGCCATAGCTACGGCTATGTCTGCGTTTTTCGCCTTGTTGATGAACAAAATAACTGCCTATAATTCGGTCACTTTATTTCTGAACAGATTCTTTATTGAAAAATCACTAAAATGACATATCAGATTAAAAATGAAAAAACTTAGCTAAAATTTTACTAACTAAACTGAAGGCTCAAGTAGAATCAACTTTTCCAAAGGCAAAAAAGCTTTGGAAAAGGACGCGTAATGCAA
>JBDNGW010000303.1:0-3938 GCA_041689735.1 Leeuwenhoekiella sp.
ACTTGAATGGAATGTTTATGATGTGGTCTATAGGGCGCCGCGTTTTAAGGAGAGCGGAGTTATAGATACACCAGCTACGATCACTGTTTTCTTAAATGGTGTCCTGATACAGAACAATGCTACCATTAATGGTCTTACCCATTATATTGGCCTTCACGACTATCCCGAGTCGCATGGCGACGCTGTAATAGCACTTCAGGATCATGGCAACAAGACTCAATTTAGGAATATTTGGGTTCGAAAGCTTTAACGCACTATTGCAAAAGTATAACGATCTAAGTGTCTCTTTTTGTTGTTTAATGCTCCTTCTGACTGATTTTTACCTATAATCTGACGTGGTTACATTAAGATCAATATCGCCGGAATGCTATTTCAAAAGATATCACAGAGAATAGATAATTCTCATCACGGTTTTATAATTGCTCAATAGGACTTTTCATTCATTTCCACTAGAAAAAGGTCGGCTGAAAAATTCAGTCGACCTTTTAATAATTCGAATAATAACTTCTGAGATCACTTTGTTTTTTGAACTTTAAGTGTTTTTAGCGGATATGTTGTTCTAAAAGTCAATGAAATAGCACAGCAAAAAAGCACTTTTCCATAGAAATTACTTTTGATTGATTACATATTGTACGCCTTATAAATCGGCTATTAAGGTCGAAATATCACCGCAATACGCTGCCAAATCTGTTGATTTCACAGTTTCTAATAAAACAGATTTTTGATCTAAAAAAGCCATTTTTCGATATAAAATGGCTGATTTATGAAAAGGCGACGAAAGAATCACTCAGAACTTGACAAATCTAGTCCCAATCTTATCTTCCAATACGGCATTTTTTCTTCAAAATATTCATAAAATTCCTTCAAACCAGTAGGATTTGTGATTTCAGTTTTTGCTTGCGCTATACGCTTCAAATCTTCGGCAGGAATCAGTTTATAAAGGTCTATATCTTCACCGTCTGCTTGTAGTTTTGCAAGATGGCCATAAATGGTTCCCGAAGTGAGGTTGCGTTCGCCTGCTATTTCCTCTAGGGAAAGACCGGTTTCATAAAGCCTTTGCGTTTCAGCGTACGTGTTTATCTTCTTCTTTTTTCTCTTTGTGGAAGTTTGTTTTTTAGATTGCAGTATTTCAAGGAAACGCTCGCCATATTTATCCAGTTTAGCTTGCCCCACTCCACTTACCATCGTCAATTCGTCAAGCGTTTGTGGCTTTTTGGCTTCCATATCCTTGAGTGTGGCGTCGCTAAAAACGATATAAGCGGGAACGCTTTCCTCTTTTGCAATACTTGACCGAAGTTGGCGCAGACGCTCAAATAATGCTCCTGTAACATCCGTTAAGGATTCCTTGACGGGCACTGCCTGCTTTTCTTTTATCAAACGCGCCAGTTGAATTTTTTCTCCTTCAAAGAGCACTTTTTTGGCCATTGGAGTAAGCATTAACCGGCCATTTTCGTGAAAACGAATCTCAAGTACGCCCTGATTGATCATCTGGATCACATATTGCTGCAAGTCGCGCCAAGAGACGTCACTGGCGGCGCCGTAGGTTTTTACTTTCTGATAGCCTTTCTCAAAAACAGCGGCATTTTCTGATCCGCGCAATACATCAATGATCATACCCATGGCTTCCCGCTCTTTGAGACGTGCCACGACAGAACAGGTTTTTTGTACCAGCAAAGTGCCATCAAAATAACGTGGGGGCGTTTTACAGATATCGCAATTGCCGCAATCTTCATAAATAAACTCGCCAAAGTAATTTAGCAACGCCTTTCTACGGCAGCTCAGCGCCTCGGCATATTGCTGCATGCGATCCAGTTTGGCCAGTTGATATTCTTCGGTGGGGCTGCCCTGGGCAAATTTGCGCAACTGCACGGTATCTGCATAACTGTAAAAAAGCAGCGTGTGTGCGGGCAGACCGTCACGCCCGCTACGACCTATTTCCTGATAATACCCTTCAATGTTTTTGGGCATGTTGTAGTGAATCACCCAGCGCAC
Organism: Leeuwenhoekiella sp.; assembly: GCA_041689735.1. Lineage (GTDB taxonomy): Bacteria > Bacteroidota > Bacteroidia > Flavobacteriales > Flavobacteriaceae > Leeuwenhoekiella. The sequence goes on from JBDNGW010000303.1 coordinate 1,993, forward strand.
GTTACTTTTGTCAATCCCCATTCCAAAGGCGATAGTGGCCACTACAATGGGCACGCGGTCATTGATGAAATTTTCCTGAACCAGCATGCGCTCTTCCGAAGTTAGACCCGCGTGATAAGCTTCGGCATTATGGCCTGCGGCCTGTAGCTTTTCGGCAAGTGATTCGGTGTTTTTACGGCTCAGGCAATAAACGATACCGCTTTCATCCTTTCGGTTTTTCAAAAAATCGAGAATCTGCTTGATGCGGTTATTTCCGGGTCGTACTTCCAGATACAGGTTGCTACGGTCAAAAGAAGCCAAATGCCTTTTAGCCTGCGGAATGGCAAGCTGTTTTATGATATCAACTTGCGTGGGCTTGTCTGCCGTGGCGGTGAGCGCGATCATGGGGACGTGCATCATCCGCCTTTTGAGATAGCCCAATTGTGTATATGCAGGCCGAAAATCATGCCCCCAGGAAGAGATACAGTGCGCCTCATCTACCGCGATGAGGTTTATGGTGATTTTGTTCAAGTAATTATCTAACAGCGAAAGACTTTCTGGAGCGACATAAATGAGCTGTAGCGCACCATTTTCCAACTGACTGAGCGTGTGTTTTTGTTCTACTTGTGGCTGCGAACTATTAAAATAAGCGGCCGCTATTCCGTTTGCACGTAATGCGTCCACCTGGTCTTTCATGAGGGCAATAAGTGGTGAAATCACAAGCGCGGTTCCTGGCAAAGCAAGTGCCGGCAATTGAAAACACAGCGATTTCCCGCCGCCCGTGGGCATTACCGCCATCGTATCGCGGCCTGCCATCACATCTGCGATGACCGCTTCCTGATTGGGCCTAAAGCTGTCATAACCAAACTTGGTCTTTAACAGTTGTAGCAATTCGATCTTGGTATCTGTGGGAAGGGTTGTAGTTGGCATAACGCAAAAATAGGGATTCTGAAATTATTTTTATGGGTCACGGTTAATGATTGTTTTTGTGAATATGGCGAAGTCCCGCACCATCTTTTAGTACACTTTTATCCTAGCCTTTACTTAAGAATAAATTATCGCAAATCATTTTCTATTTTCTAAAATCCTAAACTATAACCCAAAATATTGAATTAAAAATTGTTTGTCTGGAATTGTCCCTAAAACTGGTTTCGTCATGCTGAACCTGCCTTTGCCGGTAGGCAGGCTCGTTTCAGCATCACACTTGCCCCGTTGCCAATCTAAGCAAATACGGACTTAAAAAACTTTAGCCTCTCGTGTGACCCTGAAATAAATTCAGGGTGACCTGTATTAGGACAATTAGCGAATATTGAATAAAAAAAATAGATCGGTGTTTTTGCATATCTTTAATAAAAGTTAACTCGATGTCCTTATCATTTCAAATGATAAATCGATTCGGTTTTGATCCTTTATTAAATCCTTTAATCCTAAAGCAAAAATCCATGAGTAGAAATTTACTTTTTTTATCCATTTGCTTTTTTTTCGGAATCAATTCTTTTGGCCAATTGGCGATTGGTTACCACCAGTCCAACCTTCCATTTATTTCGGTAGGTTATGATATCAACCAGCGCTTTACTCCAGAATTGAGGGTAGGCACAGACCAATTTCTTGACAATCTTTCCATAGAGGGTGTTGTGACTTATAAATTCTTCCAAAAGGAAGACTATGATTTTTACGGTGGCCTGGGCTATAGAGGCAATAATCTTGTGGGAGTGGTAATTCCGGTGGGGCTCAATTTCTATCCATTTAGCGAGAAGAAATTCGGCTTTCACATTGAGGCCGCGCCCATAATTTATGACGACAGCATATTGCGCGGAAGTTTTGGGATTCGCTACCGTTTTCTGTAATTTGATGGATGGAATTCTTCAAATAATACTGGATAGTTTTAAAAAAACAGCTGGGATTTAACTAAAAAAACGCCCTTTCTGACCTAAAATCGGCTCAAAAAAGGCGGATTTTGAATGGCT
>JBDNGW010000304.1:0-4021 GCA_041689735.1 Leeuwenhoekiella sp.
CCATTTGGACGACTCCAGAAAGACATTGAGTTACATTTACCACTGGGATTCCATTGTCAATACAATTTTTAATAAGATGTAAAAACCAGGGCGATGTACTTGCATTTCCGTTACCAAAAGTCTTTAATATAACACCAGAATAAGTCGTTTTTGTAAAAATATCGGTGAGTAAACGCTCACTTAGTCCAGGAAAAAGATGAATAATGAGGATTTCTGTATTCATTTTCTCGTGCACAATGAGTTTTTTCCGCTTGTAAGGGCGCAAATTGTGGTCTGCAATTGTAAGATGTACACCAGAAGTTGCTAGAGGTGGATAATTTGGCGAGGTAAAAGCTTCAAAATGTTCTGCGCTTGCTTTTGTTGTTCTATTACCTCGATAGAGCTTATATTCAAAATAGAGACAGACCTCTGTAATGTATGGACGGTTGCTTTTTTTTAGCGAAGCAAGTTGGACAGCGGTAATCAAGTTTTCCTTAGCATCTGTGCGCAGGTCACCTATGGGAAGTTGAGAGCCGGTAAGGATTACTGGTTTTGACAGGTTTTCTAGCATAAAACTTAGGGCAGATGCGGTGTAACTCATCGTATCAGTGCCGTGTAGAACCACAAAACCATCATGTTCTGAGTAGTTTTCTTCAATAATATGACACATTTGCACCCAGTCATCGGGTTGCATGTTTGAACTGTCTATGGGCTTGTCAAAGGATGTGGTGGCGATTTCACAATCCAGTAATTTTAATTCCGGTATCTGGTTTAAAAGTTGGTCGAAATTAAAGTTTTTTAAGACCCCGGTTTCAAAATCCTTTACCATACCTATTGTTCCACCTGTGTAGATAAGAAGGATTGAGTTTGTGCTGCTCATTAAGAAAGGTTGTTTTTATTGATTACCGGGTTTGCATACATGAGCAGAAAATTTTTGCGCCCCACTTCTGTTTCTGGAGTAATCCTTCGTTCCAAACGACGCTCAAAGGCACGTTTATCTTTTTCGGTATAGGCGTGATCATATGTGGTCGTGTTGTGGTAAAGGTCATAGGCAACCAAGTTAGAGGGCCACAATTTATAGATGGCGTGTATGCAGCGGTCTATTTCCTGGGCAAGCTCCAATAACTTGTCATTTTCTGATATAGGTTTTTCTTCTATACGCTCATAGACCTCATCTGCCAATTTTCCCAAGCTTATGTGAACCCTTTTTTTATTCCCCAGGGCACCGCGCATCATGCTGTTAAAATCTTCGTTGCTGGTCTTTATATATTCCAAATCTTCGCTTTTCGCAATAAGTTCCGGCATTTTAAGAATATCTGTAGGATCAAATTCATAAGAAATGGCCACCGGTATTATCTTGAGTTTTTTGAGATAGGAAATAGCGGGCTCCTTCCCCCGGTTCATAGCCAGCATTTTGAGTACGCCTTGCTGTGTCCTGTCATTACCATCTTTAGTGCGCCCTTCACGCTGTGCTAGCCATATGGATTGTTTGGTAGACAGTAAGGTCTGTATATATAAAGAAAGCTTTTTTGAACTTGCCAGCATCTCGCGTAGCGTTAGGCTTCGCTGTACCAGAAAATTGCGGGTAAGTTTAGATAGCGCGAGCAAGAATGACTTTTTTACCAGGTTATCGCCTATGGCGGAAGCGGTCATGATCTGCTCATGGTTTATCAATGCAAAATTAATAAACGATGTATCTAATATAATATCCCTGTGGTTTGATAAATAGAGATACGATTGATTGCGATCCAGGGAATCAAAACCTGATGTCGAAAACCCTTCGGTGCTTTTTTCGATCACTTTGGCCACAGAATGGTATATGACCTGCGCCTGAAAATCCTGTATGGAATGACAGCTTTTCAGAATAGCTATAATTTCCCTAGCGTTCTTTTCTGGAAAGGTGAACTGTAACAATGCCTTAAACATGGGGTGCCTGGCATAATCCATAATGGCATTGTTCACCTCCTGGGCGTCATAAAAGCGTATAGCATTAAAATTTTGCAAAATCTTATTTTTATTCGGTTAGGGTTGTTAGCGCTTGTTCAGACCTGCCTACGTGCCACCGCCAGGCATGCTGACTTCTTTTTGATTTCCATCCAGATAGCTATCCAGAGAATCACTTTGAATTGACTTTAAACAAACGCTGAGCGTAAAAGAACAAAATATTTTAATTCAGAAGTAAAAAAAGCCAATAATTAGGTTAAATATGCTGATTTTTTCAGAAAAGGGACAAATAGCAGTATTTTAAAAGTGTACCTGAATTGATAGAGATTTCCTACATTAAGAAATATTAAAAACCGTACGGGCTGTTGCCGTGGTGATCTTTGCCACTTCCTCCAGGGAAATATCATAAATATCGGCAACTTTTTGCGCGACCTTCAGGAGATAGGAACTCTCGTTGCGCTTGCCACGGTAAGGAGCTGGTGCCAGATAGGGAGCGTCTGTTTCCAGCACAATGTTATCAATGGGGATTTCACTTAAAAATTGATCTATCTTCCCATTTTTAAAGGTAGCAATGCCTCCAATGCCCAATTTTAAGTTTAAATCCATGGCATGCTTTGCCTGTTCTAGATTTCCTGTAAAACAGTGAAACACGCCGTATAACGAAGAATCCCTTTCCGCTTCCAAAACGTCAAAGATTTCATCAAAAGCATTCCGGCAATGTATGACTATGGGCAGGTTCCACTTTTTAGCCCATTGTATCTGGATTTTAAAGGCATCTTGCTGAATGGCAAGCGTGGATTGATCCCAATAAAGGTCAATCCCTATCTCGCCAATTGCTGAAAAAGTCTGCTCTTCCAGTCGTTGCGCAACATGCTCCAGTTCCTGCTTATACACCTCCGGTTTAACATGAGTGGGATGCAGCCCGGTCATAAGATGCATTTGCTTGGGATAATTCCTCTTTAAATCATCCATCGCTTTGGAGTAGGCCGAATCTATTGCGGGAATGACAAAATTTGTTATGCCCAGATCATTCGCCCGTTTTATGGCGGCATCGCGATCCTCGTCAAATTCTTCTGTATAAAGGTGGGTGTGGGTATCTATGAAAAACATGACCAAAACTAACGATTAGTATAGGCTCCGTCCAAATTTTAATAAATATTTAATGGCATGGGCAAGTCTTAAAAATCTAAGTTTGTCGCTGTATTTAAAAACAAATTATGGCTTCTTTAAGGGAATTTTTAAAAGAAAAAGGATATTACCGCATAAAATTATCTGAAACCCCAACCGGACATTTTAAGTTTAACCTTAAATTAAATGGTGTTGTGGGCAGTTTTATATTGGATACCGGTGCTTCTAATACCTGCGTGGATTTTAAAGCATTAGATCAATTTAAGCTATTTGCTGAAGATAGTGATATAAAGGCTGCGGGTGCTGGGGCAATTGATATGCATACTCAATTATCTTCAAAGAACACGATTTCTATAAAAAAATGGAGGGCAAAAAATATTGATGTGGTTCTTTTTGACCTTTCTCATGTAAATATGGCGCTTACCAATCATGATATCCCTGCGGTCGATGGTATAATAGGTGCCGATATTCTCAATCGTGCAAAAGCGGTCATAGATTATAAATACCACTGTCTTTATATTAAAAAAAACAGATAATTGATTAGGTAAAGTGTCTTCTGTTGTCAAATATATATAATAGAGATGATATTTTGAATATTCGTAAATTGAAAATATCCAATGTTAATTTAAAGCCCCATATTAAATTAATCGTATCTTACCTATTGAATTTATATAAATAACCCTATTATTATGCACTTAGCTATCGTTTTTACTACCTTTTTTGCCGTTTTATTGCTCTTGATCGCAGTTTATGAAGCGTATCACTTTGCCGTTCATTTGAGGTATAAAAACGAGAAAGTGGAAGAAGTGTCGTTTAAAGGCAAGCAGTGTAAAGGATCTGTTTAGAAATAACCTGCCCATTTCTATGGGTTCTTTTGCCCAGCAACTGCGCCTGCCTTTGCCGGTAGGCAGGTTGAAAATACTCGCCATAGCTACGGCTATGTCTGCGTTTTTCGCCTTGTTGATGAACA
>JBDNGW010000305.1:0-2361 GCA_041689735.1 Leeuwenhoekiella sp.
GCGGGGCTCACCTCTTACCATCCCGAACAGAGAAGTTAAGCCCGTTAGCGCCGATGGTACTGCACCCTGTGGGAGAGTAGGTCGCCGCCTTGTTTTTTCAAAAGCCCCCCCTTACATGACGTAAGGGGGGGCTTTTTTTTTGTGACCGCCCGAAAGGCCTATGCGGGAATGACCGTTTTTCCAAATTAATCCCTCAATTTTAAGATGTACCTAAATTTTTAGGATACTAACTGCTGCTTTTTCAGAAAGCAATGGTTGTTGCTGTAATAGCGAAGGTTCCTTTCGATCATAGGTAGGGTCAAAACGGGGGTCTGGCACATAGGTCATACGTTCCAGTTGACTAACTTCCACACTTAAGAAATCAAATTCCTCCACTACTTTACCGGTGATCCTATAAATTCCTTTTCCTTTAAATGGATATTTTTTTGCCACCGGCGGAAAATGTACCGTATCCAGCCATGTTCCTTTCTGATCTAAAAAGGTACCGAACTGCATACGCTTACCCTTTGCGGTTTTTGTATTTTTTGCGGTGACCAGATAACCGTAAATTGTGACTATAGTGTTCAAAAATTGCCTCAATTCTGTAGATAATAGCCTGTTTTTGGGTGTTTTTTCCAGTAGAATAAAAGGACTGTATAGCGGAAAACCTAAAATTTCCAGTTGATCAAAAGCTTCTTCGATCGGACTGATCTCAAATTTCGGTAAAATAAAATCGCGTATCGAAACCTTGAAAATCTGTTGTTGTAGCTCATTTTCTGGGATACTGTTCTCTTTATAATGTGCCTCCCAAAGCAGATTCCGTTTGTCAAGACGAATACTTCTAAATGCATTAATACGTATTAATAGATCCAATTGTTCAATGCTCAATGGAACGCGTTCTATAAAATCATCTAGGCTCAAAAACTTACCATACTGCCGGGCATTGATAATCTTTATAATGGTTTTCTTTTCTAATAACTGCATGTGTTGAAATCCTAAAAAGAGTTCAATACCGTGAATGGTGGTCTGTATTTCGCTTATATTTATACATGGGGCATTAATTATTGCTCCTTTTATACGGGCTTCATGAATGTAAGTCTCCACACTATAAAAACCCCCTCCATTATTAATGGTTGCCACCATATATTCTAGCGGATAGTAGCATTTTAGATATAGGCTTTGGTAACTTTCTACTGCGTACGAGGCAGAATGTCCCTTGGCAAAAGCGTAACCCGCAAAACTTTCTATTTGCCGCCATACATCCTGTATCATTTTCTCGGCTTCGCCTTTATCACGACAATTCTCCATAAACTTTTGTTTTACCGCCTGAAATTCCGCACGAGATCTGAATTTACCGCTCATACCGCGCCGTAGCACATCAGCTTCCCCCAGATTGAGCCCGGCATAATAATGCGCTACTTTGATGACATCTTCCTGATAGACCATGACGCCATAAGTATCTGGCATAATATCTAGAAGTACCGGATGTGCGTCTTTTATACGCTCCGGATTTTTATGACGTAGGATATACTCGCGCATCATTCCGCTTTTAGCAACCCCGGGACGAATGATAGAGCTTGCTGCAACAAGCATTTGGTATTCATTCACACCCAGTTTTTGCAACAGCATTCGCATGGCGGGAGATTCCACATAAAAGCAGCCAATACAATCGGCACGCGCGATCATGGCGTTTATTTTGTCGTCTTCAAATAAAGGTTGTGCATTGTGAATATCCAACAATTGCGCATCAGGTTGATTTTCTTTAATGATGGTGATCGCATCCTTGATCTTTCCCAGGCCGCGCTGTCCCAAAATGTCAAATTTATGAAGTCCAACATCTTCGGCAATGTGCATATCAAATTGCACAGTGGGGAAACCTTTTGGCGGTAAATATGTTGCCGAAAAATAGTGAATGGGCTGTTCTGAAATTAGGATTCCGCCTGCGTGGATGCTGAGATAATTGGGCCTTTTATGCAAATAAATGGCATATTTGAGTACTAATTTGGACAGATCATCCAGTTTAGCGGGATTGTATTTGCCTTGGCTTAGCTTATCGATCTCATATTTGGGAAGGCCAAAAACCTTGCCAAGCTCCCGTACCGCACCACTGTGTTTAAAGGTTACATATGATCCCAAGAGCGCAGCGTGACCGTTTTTGCCGAATTCCTCAAAAATATAGCGGGTCACATCCTCGCGGTCCCAGGTGGAAAAATCAATATCAAAATCTGGTGGATTGGCTCGATAAAGGTTCATAAACCGTTCAAAATATAGGTCGAGGGCTATTGGGTCTACATTGGTAATACCCAATAAAAAAGCTACGATACTGTTTGCACCGCTACCACGCCCCACGTGGTAATATCCTTTTTTTTGTGCGTATTGAAC
>JBDNGW010000306.1:0-7924 GCA_041689735.1 Leeuwenhoekiella sp.
GGCAAAAAACGCAGCTATAGCCTTAGCTAAAGCGAGGCTTTTTAACGAAGTTAATGCGCACCTGCCTGCCGGCAGGCAGGAAAGAACAAGTCAAAATGTATAGGTTGTTTTTGAACAAAGCCTTACCCTCGACTACGTATGCAACCAAGTGGGAGAGGGAGCCAAAAAATCAGAGGAAAACCACAGGAGGAACTGACATTTAAAACAGACTTATTTTCATGACAAAATCAAATTTGATGCCTGTTTACAGGTCTTGACAACGAGGTTTGACCAGTTTTGAAAAACTTTCGGATGGGAGTGTTGATAGGAATAAAGGATTAAGGAACTGTGAAATATTTATAGGGTATCTCTAAAACTCCAATTCGGTCGCTAGCTTGTTCTTTTTTCCAGCAACTTCGTTGTCAATATAGTTCTGCTGAGCCTGTCGAAGTACTCATTTAGCGAAGCTAAACTCCGTTTTTGACGCCTTGTATGTAAAAAAAATAACTGCGCCATCATTCCGAACGGGATTATTAGAGGTCCCCTTTGTAAAATGGCGTTTTGTAGTCATTATCGCCCTAAAAGAACACATTTTTGAACAAACTATTCTCAATGAAGATAATCCATCACAGCAACAAGGTAAAGCAGGATTTCTTTTTACCAATCTAAAACCATTATTTTACAGGCCAAAACTTAGCATTTATTCGTTATGGAAAATAGGACCAACATATGAAATCTTTAAAACTCATTTTTACCAGTGGCCGCTATTTTACTCCGGCGTTGCTTTTTCTATCGCTCAATATTGTTTTTGGTACGTGGGCGATATACATTCCGCGCATTACCAAAAATCTGGATATAAGCGAGGGAGAACTGGGATTTGCGGTGTTTTTTCTTGCGTTGGGTACGTTGACCATGATTCCATTTGCGCCAAAGCTTATTAAAAACATCGGACTTGGCCGCGTAATGGCTTTTGCCGTTATCGCTTTTTGCATCAGTTTTGTAGGGCCTTTTGCCGCTTCTAATTATATAGTTTTATGCGCCTCCTTATATGTAGTGGGCGCCTGTTCTGGGATTATGGATGTAACGATGAACACGCTTGTGACCCATATTGAAAAACAGGATCAGGTACAATTTATGTCTCTTTCTCATGCCTTTTTTAGCCTGGGTGGTATGTTGGGCGCAGGGGTGGGTATTTTTCTTGCTCCGTTTATGCCTTCCGCATTGATACACATAGTGGCGGTAATAATCCTACTGATATTTGTGAACGTACTATTCATGAAAAATTACCTGAAATATACCGTAGAAAAACAGGAATACGAAGAATCTTTTAAGCTGAAGCACTTGAAACCACTTTTAGGTTTGGCGATCATCAGTTTTATGGTAATGGCTTCGGAAGGGGCGATTGTTGACTGGAGCGCCCTGTACCTGGAGCGCGTCACCCTGGCCGCTGCGACACTTTTTGGGTTGGGCTATGCGGTTTTCAATGGTATGATGGCCTTTGGGCGGTTTTTCGGTGATAGTGTGAGCGCCCATTATGGCTCGCGATTTATAATTATAACCGGTTGCATCATTGCAGCGTTTGGTTTTGGCTTGGTACTCAGCGGTATGACATGGGTGGCCATTGTTGGTTTTGGTTTTGTAGGTCTCGGACTTTCTGTTGTGGTGCCAGAACTTTTTCGCTACAGCGGAAACCTAAAGCATATTGCTGCTGCCGAAGGAATAAGTTTTATCGCAGGATCGGGTTTTGTTGGGCTTTTACTGGGGCCTGTTTTTCTGGGCTTTCTGGCACAGACTTTTGATTTGAAGAGTAGTTTTTTTGCCTTGCTCTGTTTTGTGGCCGTTGCGGCGCTCCTCGCTTTATCGCTTAAGCGGAAATAAAAAAGGCTTTTACATTGCTGCAAAAACCTTTTTTATAGCTCAAAAACGGCGGTGTTTACTCCGTTTTTACCTCAATATTGGTAAAATATAACTTGGTCTTACCGTCTTTAGAACTGTGCATTGTCGCGATATCAATACCATTATAGTCTTTATAGTCATCCCAAGTGGTAACCATGGAAAATTCAGAAACATTCCCTCTACGGTAAATCCACTCTTTTACCATATTATCATCACCATAGAAAAAATCATAGGCGTCGCCTGGAGTATAACCGCCCTCGTCCGGATAGGTGAGGGTTATCTTCTTCATTTTTACATTGCTAATGGGTGCAGTAGCTGTATCCTGTACGGTAATGATCGCGTCCTTGTCCCATAATAAATGCATCTGTGGCATTAGCCAGTATGCGTCATTTATAAATGCCTTATCAGCATTCGTCGAAATACTGTCCATATCTTTATTACGGTTGTAACTAATGGTATCTTCAGCACTTGTCATTTTAACGTCATGCGTTTTTGGATTCCAGACCCAGCTGCGCTCCATGTGGCTCTCACCACGATCTACGTTAAAGGTAAATTTCACTTCATTTACAGTATCCCATTTATCCGCGCCACTTGCCATTGCGATCTCTTTGCCCTTTTGCTGAGCGGGGCTAAGGTCTTCAGTCGTTTGCGCCATGTCATTGTCCGCCACCGATACGCTGTCTGATTTATTTTCATTCTTGCAGGAAAGCAGGCTAAGCATTAATGCAGCTGTTGTAATTATATATTTCATTTTTTAATAAATAATTGGTTCCTCTAAAAATACATGTTTTTAGGGAGCAATGAATTTAAATGAATGCTAATTTTACAACACTTAACATAAGGCACTTCTAATCATCCCGTTTGAAATGTTATCACAGTGACTTTTTTTAGAAACGAGGCGTCAAAAATGGAGTTTAGCAACACTAATTGAGTACTTCGACAGGCTCAGCAGAACTATTTTAACAACTGACTTGCCAGAGCCTGACTGGCAAGGCACGAAAAGCAGGCAAAGTAGCTGGGAAAAGTACAAGCTAGCGCCCTTAGTTGGGATTTTAGAGGTGGCCTGTAATCAATTGGAAAATTTTAATGGGGCCTACATTATTATTTAAGATCTTGCATTTAAATATTTATTATGAAAACACTTTTACACAAAGCCGAGACCCGTGGAGATGCAAATCACGGCTGGTTGCACAGCAAACATACCTTTAGCTTCGCGAACTATCATGACCCGGAGCGCATGCAATTCGGTGCCCTGCGCGTACTAAATGACGACGAGGTAGCCGGTGGAATGGGGTTTGGTACCCACTCGCATAAAAACATGGAAATCGTTTCGATACCACTTGCGGGAGACCTGCTGCATAAGGATAGCATGGGTAACGAAACGGTCATAAAAAATGGTGATATACAGGTAATGAGCGCCGGTACTGGCGTGAGCCACAGTGAACGCAATAAAAGCCAGACTGAAACAGTCAAGTTTCTACAAATCTGGATCCTTCCCAAAAAAATGGACGTCGAGCCGCGCTATGATCAGATTACCTTAGGATCTGTTCAGAAATAAAGTGACCGAATTATAGGCAGTTATTTTGTTCATCAACAAGGCGAAAAACGCAGACATAGCCATAGCTATGGCGAGTATTTTCAACCTGCCTACCGGCAAAGGCAGGCGCAGTTGCTGGGCAAAAGAACCCATAGAAATGGGCAGGTTATTTCTAAACAAATCCTTAGAGCCCGCAGATCGCCAAAACAAACTGCAACAAGTGCTTTCGCCAAACCAAAATGATGACGGCGTGTGGATCAATCAGGACGCCTGGTTCCATCTAAGCGGTTTGGATGCTGGTAAATCACTTTCTTATTCTTTGAAAGAAGAGGGCAACGGCGTGTATATTTTCGTGCTGAAAGGTCAATTAGATGTAGGTGGCCAATCGTTAAGAGATCGTGACGGGTTGGGTATTACAGAGACAAATGCCTTTGAGATAACAGCTACGACAGCCAGTGAATTACTGCTTATGGAAGTGCCCATGAAATAAGCTGAAAAATCATTAAAAACGGTTGGCACAATGCGATAACGTTATCTTGATTTTATCATTTTAATAACGTAATTCGAAGGCTTATATGAACTTCCCGCCTTAATTTTGCCGATTATTAGAGTTATGACCGAAAGCCTTCGCACAAAATCAAAAAACAGAATAGTACTTATACTGGGAACGCTCATCGCCTTGGGCCCGTTTTCCATAGATATGTATTTGCCCGGTTTTGAAAGTGTGGCCAGCGAGTTTGATGTAGATATAAGCCGGGTTGGGCTCACCCTTACGAGTTATTTTATTGGTATTTCGCTGGGTCAATTGGCTTACGGTCCGCTTATGGATCGTTTTGGACGCCGAAAACCGCTTATCGTCGGGCTTTCCATTTTTATAGTTTCCTGTTTGCTGTGTGCATTCAGCTGGAATTTATACGCGCTTATCATTTCGCGCTTTTTCCTCGCACTGGGCGGTTGTGCCGGTATGGTTGCTTCAAAAGCGATCGTGCGTGACCTTTTTGAAAAAAGCCAGGTCGCAGATGTACTTTCTACATTAATGCTAATTATGGGCGTTGCTCCTATTATAGCACCTACGGTGGGTGGGATCGTGGTCGCTGCCTTTAACTGGCAGGCCGTATTTTTTATTCTTGCTGCATTTGCGGTTCTTATGCTCTTCAACGTAACCTATATTTTACCGGAAAGCGCAGAACCCAACCATAACACGAGCCTGCGTCCTAAAGCGATTGTAAAGGAATATATCTCGATTTTAAGGAATAGGGAGTTTTTCCTGTTTGCGACCGCAAGGGGTTTTTCCCTGGGTGCTTTGTTAGCTTACGTTTCCAGCGCGCCGTTTTTGTTCAGTGCATATTTTGGGCTGGATGAGCAGCAATTTGGTTGGGTGTTTGGGGGTAATGCTTTTGGGCTTATCTTGGGAAGCCAGATCAATAGAGTGATGCTCAAACATTTTTCGCTATTTAATATTACCCTTTCTACAAGTGTCATGCTGACGCTTGTAACAATGGCCGGACTTGCCGCAGCATTTGTGGCGCCTGTTTTTTGGGTTATTTATCCCATACTTTTCTTTATGTTGTTCTTTATCGGTTTTCAAAATCCCAATGTTACTGCTTTGGCTTTAGATCCATTTTCAGTTCAGGCGGGTAGCGCTTCGGCACTTATAGGCAGCATGAGTATGTTTTTTGGCTCTGTATTCAGCGTGCTTGTTTCAACTTTTGTGACCGAAAGTATTGTACCGCTCTTTTATATTGTAGCGGCATGTGCCATTTGCAGTTTGACACTTATCTTGATTTACCGCAAGAAGACACAATTAGTCTCCGCACGTGCTTAGCGCTCGTTTATAATTAACTAGAACCACAAACTATTGAAAATGAGTTTGCATTAAGTTTAACGAGCTCTTAAAGACGACTTCTTATCAAAGCTATCGAGCTTTAATCCCTCTGAAAAACTGGTTATTTGGGTCAAAAAATGCCTCAAAATAGCCGATTTTTGAATGAATTTCCACTAAATCCAATGTATGGCATCGCGCCTCAATAGTATTAAAGACAAAAAGGAAAAAACCAATATAAAGGCGTCATTTCAGGCGCTACGTTATATTCCGCGCTTTTTTCGCGAAATATGGGCCACAAGTCCATCCTTGTTTTTAGTAAATGTCATTTCAAGGTTAATCAACGCTTTCGCGCCGGCGGTAATTCTCTGGGTGGGGAAATTGATCATTGATGAAATTATTACGCAGATTGCAGCCACAAATCCAGATTATGATCAGTTGTGGAATTATGTCATTTTAGAATTTGCAATAACCATTGCTTCAGATTTGATAAGCAGGTTGACGAGCGTTACCGATGGTTTGCTGGGCGATCTGTACAATAACCGTTCATCGGTAACAATAATCAAAAAGACCGGCGGCATCAGCATGGAGCAGCTGGAAGATTCAGAATTCTATGACAAACTGGAGCGCGCTCGTACGCAAACCCAAGGCAGGGTAGGGCTCATGAGCAACGCGCTGGGGCAGGCGCAAGGCATAATTTCGATCATTACACTTATCGCGCTGCTTATTTATTTTGAACCGCTGCTTATTATTTTGCTAGCATTAAGCATTATTCCGCTATTTATCAATGAAATCCGGTTTAGCGGTCAGCAATATTCCCTTACCAGAAGTTGGACGGCCGAGCGCCGCGAGCTCGATTACCTGCGTTACATCGGCGCAAATGATAAAACGGCCAAGGAAATTAAGCTTTTTGGACTCACCAATTTTGTTTCAGACCGGTTTAAAGGACTCAGTGATACCTATTATAAGATCAATAAAGACCTTACCGTAAAACGAAGTACGTATAGTGCGATTTTCAACAGTCTGGGCGTGATCTGTTATTACGGGGCTTATGTGGTAATCATTCGCAGTGTGATCGTGGGTGAGATTACGATAGGTGAGCTCACGTTGCTGTCAGCTTCCTTTAACCGCCTGCGAAACAGTTTACAGCAGTTTTTTTCCAATTTTACCCGGATTACCGAAAGCGCACTTTATCTCAAAGATTACTTTGATTTTATAGATATCGAGGTGGAAGATGTAGATGCGGATTATCTCGAAATACCGTCAAAAATTGAACATGGTATTGTGATCGAAGATCTTCATTTCGGTTATCCCGGAAACGAAAAAGAGGTTATAAAAGGCATCAGTTTTGAGCTGAAAGCAGGCGAAAAAATGGCATTTGTAGGACAGAATGGTGCTGGAAAAACGACCTTGATCAAGTTACTTTTGCGTTTTTACGAGCCCACGCAAGGCAGTATTTCAATAGACGGGATCAATATTCAGCGGTATCGCAGGGAAGACTATCAGAAAATATTTGGCGTGATCTTTCAGGATTTTTTCAGGTATGAGTTTACGCTGCGCGAAAATATTGCGGTGGGAGATATTGATGAAATTAATAACGAGGCTAAAATCAACAACGCGGCGAGTTTGAGTTTGGCCAGCGAAGTGGTGAGCGATCTTAAAAAAGGATTTGACACCCAACTTGGCAAACGCTTTAAAAAAGGAAGCGAACTTTCTGGAGGCCAGTGGCAAAAGGTGGCACTGGCACGTGCGTATATGAAAGATGCCAAAGTTATGGTCCTTGATGAACCCACGTCTGCGCTAGATGCACGGGCAGAATATGAGGTTTTTGAGCGATTTATTGATCTTACCGAAGGAAAAACGAGCATTATTATTTCCCACCGTTTCAGCACCGTACGTATGGCAGACCGAATTCTAGTACTTCAGGACGGTAAGATTTTGGAACTGGGCACACATCAAGAATTAATGAAAGCCCCCAATTTATACGCCGAACTTTTTGATTTGCAAGCGCAAGGTTATAAGTAAGGGTGTTTTTGTATTTATAATTGATGTGTAGATTTTGTATACTGAAAATAAGTATACTGTACATTGTCATTAAAGCAGGACTTTGGAGTAACATACAAAGTTTTCAGCTAACAGAAATAGTTTGGTATAGGTGTCAACTAGGTTTTTTGTATTTTGAAAAATTGTATAATGTACATTGTCTTTAAAGCAGAAATTTAGACTTATACATGTGCTTTTTTATTGAATATGTATGGAGTGCTGTTGGAAAATCCAGTCTTTCAAGTGAAGGGAGGATTTTGTATACTGAAAATACGTATAATGTACATTGTTTTTAAAATCGGAATTCCTGAAAATCATCTACATTTTACAGGTTACATTTTACATTTTACAATCTACAATCTACAACTATTCAAATCCATTGCTAAAAAATGCACCATCATTGGTATTTTTTATCGAGATAATTATGGTAATCTTGTTTCAACTCTTCATCAGAAGCAGTTATTGGTGGATGTTGTCCTCTCAACGCCAGAAGTTCTTTCAACCAAGGCGCAAGAGGTTCTTCAACTTTATTTTCCTGTTTTTCAATTAGTTCTTTCGCATAATTTTCCAAAAGTCGAGAAACACTTGTACCCTACGATTTTACGTAATGTTCTAGATCTTTAATGAACTCTTGGTCTAGTTTTAAA